>JAFGNE010000063.1 GCA_016927155.1 Candidatus Peregrinibacteria bacterium | reverse complement strand
CTGAAATGAGGCAGACCCCTACCGGCGGCAGCGTGGTTTCTTTCGGCGTGGCCACCAATTACGCCTGGAAAGACAGGGCGGGCGCCAGTCAGGAAAAAACAGAATTCCATAATGTGGTCGCCTGGGGCGATTTGGCCAAAAGCATTGAAGGTGCTTTTAAAAAAGGCCGGAAGGTCTACATCGCCGGCCGCCTGCAAACCCGCAGCTGGGAAACTCCCGATGGCCAAAAACGCTACACCACTGAAATCATCGTCGATAAGGCGCTTCTT
The DNA here is from genome assembly GCA_016927155.1 of Candidatus Peregrinibacteria bacterium. Classification (GTDB taxonomy): domain Bacteria; phylum Patescibacteriota; class Gracilibacteria; order UM-FILTER-43-11; family UM-FILTER-43-11; genus JAFGNE01. The sequence goes on along the minus strand of JAFGNE010000063.1, from coordinate 9,796 downwards.
CTCGGTATCCACGATGAAGACATCGGCACACCTTCCATGGAAACTTCCGTCAAATTCTCTGAACCTGCCACTAAAGAAGGCGTTGTACCACAAAACCCCACCGAGGTGCCGGTAATCAATTACGAGAGTGAAATTAAACCCGAAGATTTGCCGTTTTAATCCAGTCTTCCAGCGATAACGTTTTCGGGCTTTCCACCTCTTTCGTCGGAAAATTTTCAAAGTGGTAATTCACCACCACCCAGAAGTTTTTGGGTAGCGTCATCGGCCGGTGGGTGATCTTCATGATACAGCCCGTCACTTTGGGGGGCGGGTAAACGGCTTCGGGCGGCACGTCGGCCACGATTTCAATGTTGCCGTAGATCTGCGCCTGCAGGCTTACGCGGTAACAGCGTGGCGGTTGGCCCATTAATGTCCGCGCGTACTGTTTGTCTGTTATAAACACCATGCCATAGGGCTTGTGGCGTTCGTCGGACATAAAACGGCGGTATAGGCGGCCGGATATATGAAAGGGGATATTGCCGACAAACAAATAGTCTGATTTAAGCGGTTTGTAATCCATAATATCGCCATGGATGAGGCGGACGCCCTTTTTGTGTATAAATTTTTTGTTCAATACATTATATAAATCCTCGTCCAATTCCACCACATCCACATCATCAAAATGCTTAACCAATTGTTCGGTTATATACCCCAGGCCGCCGCCGATTTCGACGATCTTGGTGCCGGGCTTGTAAATGGATTTTATCGTTTCAATCAGCTTATCAATCACTTTTCTGTCTGTCGTGAAAACCTGCCCGTGGTATTTACGGGGGATAAGCCCTTCTTTTTCAAGTTCCGCCCGGCAGTTTTCCTGGCTAAGTTTCACGGATGAATTGTATACTAACGCCTGGATATGAAAAAGGTTTTGGCAATTCTTTTCGGCCTTCTGCTCCTTGCTCCCGCGACGGGTGAACTTTGGCGCATTCCGCTTTTCGGGTTCGATCTGCTGCCGTCCGACTTTCTTATTCCGCTGGTTTTCGCGGTCTGGCTTATCTATAAAATCCATTCGGATAGAAAGGTCCGGCTGGGCAGGGTGGGCAAGGCGATGCTGCTTTTTTTGTTTGTCCTTTTTGCCACTTACCTTATTAATTTTTTCCGTTTTGACACCCATGAAATGACGATGGCGGGAGCGTACCTGTGCCGGTTCGTCATGTACATCGTGATCGCCTTTATTGCCTTTGACCTTTTAAACCGCGATGAAAAATATTGGCTAAGGATTTTAGTAGGCGGCATGGCGGCAAGCATGGTTCTTATTAGCTTGCTCGGTTTTTTGCAGCTCAGGTATTTTTCCAGTTTTCTGGACCTTGGCATGCACCTCCAGGGTTGGGATCCCCATATCGGCCGTTTGCTTTCCACTTGGTTTGACCCGAATTTTGCGGGGGGATATCTGGCTTTCATCCTTGGTATTACGATTGCCATGGCGCTTTATTTCCGGTTCCACAAAAACAGGCGATGGTTTTTGGCCATGTCCTCCATTTCCTTTGTCGGCCTTATTGCCGCTTACCTTACTTATTCGCGAAGTTCGTATTTGGCGCTTCTTACAGTTTTGGGCATTTTAGCACTTTTCAAATCCCGAAAACTGATTGTCGTAACTTTTGTTGTCGTCATTTTGGGATTTTCCCTTTCCGGCCGTGTTCAGGAGCGTTTCATGGACGCATGGGGTTCGGCACGTGTGCTTTTCGGCATTGACGTGCAGCAGACCATTGATCCGACAACCCAGCTCCGGCTTTGGTCCTGGGATTTTGCCCGAGAGATCATTTCCGACCATCCTTTTGCCGGCATCGGTTTCAACCGGTATAAATACGAAATCAACACCCGCGGGCATGGGCTCCTTACCGATCATGCCTCCGGCGGGTCCGACAGTTCACTCCTGACAATTTGGGCGACGACAGGTGTTTTTGGACTGCTCACGTATCTTGCCGTGGGGTTTGTGGCCGCGGTTTGCGCCTTTAAGCGTATCCTTAAAAAAACCGATTTCCGCAGTTATTTATCGTCCGGTTTGCTGGCAGGGTTTGGCGGCATGATGCTCCACTCGGTTTTCGTGAATTCGCTCCTGTTCCCGCTTATTATGGTGTATTTATATGCGGGGATCGGATTGCTTGATGAATAAGGCCGTTGCCTTTGGCACCCATTTTTTCCATTTTTCGCCTTTTTTCATCATTTTCCGTATGTGCGTGGCGCGGATGGGCACTTTGATATCCACTATTTTTACGGGGATTTTGTCGTATTTTTCAAAGAGCTCTTTCACGAGCCCGTCATCGCCCACAAAAACAATATCGAATGGCGGCACCAAAGAGTGCACGTGAGCGGGCCACGCGGCGTTGTCATGAATGTCGGGTATCGGAATGACTTGAAACCTGTTTTCAGGAATTCCGTTTTCCAGCAGCCCCCCGCGTATGATTTGCCCACGTTCTTCGGCGGTGTAGGGGTTGTCCTCCGTACGGCTATACTGAGCGCTTCCGATGCCGATATACAAAAAGTCCACTTCCTCCAGGGCTTGTTTGATCGCCGAAAGATGTCCAAGATGGAAAGGCTGAAACCGGCCGGTTATAAAACCTTTTTTCATGCCCTTATTCTAACGCTGACGGATGATCAGGGGAAGCGACATGTTTTGGATTTCAGTCACTTTTACCCCCGCGATGAGCGCGTCACGGTTGGCGCTGATGGTGCGGGAGAGATTTTCCAATTTCGGCAGGAAGAACTTATAATAGTTCTGCAGGCTTTGGTAAGCGCCTAATTTCGCTTTCACTTCCACTTGGCTTTCGCCCAAGCCGGTGAAACGGGCCAGTTCCTCTTCGGCGTTGGGGCCGTTGAATATTTTAAGGTTTTCAAAAAACGCGTTCTCGCTTTGGATAATCTGGCTTTCCTTAGAGGCCGCATTGGCTTTAAGGAAATTGATTTTGGATTGCAATTCTGAAATCCTTGCATCCGCTTTGGCCGTGAGGATGCGGAGGAGTTCCGTGTAATTGTCGAGCGTCGCGGCCCTGTCCGCCGACTGGTTCAGATACTGGAAAAGATCCACCGAAAGGGCGTTATTCATTGCCGCGAGCAATTGTGTGTCGTTGGTCAGCGCGCTTTCCATTTCCACCGTTTTTTCGCCAAGATAATAGGTAGCCAGTATGCTTTTCTGCATGCCGTGGGCGCGCGCCTGTTCCAGCTTCGTTAAAAATTGTCCTGTCGCGAGATTATTGGCCAGCCACAGGCTGTTTTTTAGCGTGTCTTTAGGGAAAATGATGGCCTGACCTCCCGTTTCATAGCCGAGGTAAGACGCCCATGAGATTCCCAGCTTATGGCCGGCGGCGGGAATGCCGCCCAAATGTTTTTCATAAAGGTCTGCCGCTTCTTTTTCCAAACGGTAAAAACTGAGCATCCCCTTTTTCGCGCCTTCGGTTTGCGGGGGCGGGGGAGGATGAGCGGGAGTGAAAAAATCCACCACCCTGCCCCAATTTCCATAAAGTGTGATTGAGATGAGGGTGATCAGGAAAACAGCCGCGAAAGTATTCCATACCTTTTCCTTCCGCATGGGCAGGCCAAGCAGGTATTTGAGCTTTTGGTGCGCTTCGTGGTGTCCGACGGCGTGTTTCCTGAGGTGGAGGATGTGTTTTCCCATTGATTCTTTCTTATTATTTTACCATGTTATTCCGATACTAAGCAAGGTGCTATGCTGATTGGTTATAGGGTCAAAGAACACCTGCGGCCCGAAGATTAATTTGGGCCTTCTTTTTTCCGGCACGGATTCCGTTTTTGTTTTTTCCTCCTCGGGGAGCAAGCTTTTTCTCAGCGAAATATAAGCCCTTACATCATTTAGTATCTCTTCGCCGAGGTCGATGAAAGCTTTCCGTTTGGCGGTTTCATCCATGTTCTCCATGGCTTTTACCGATGTCGCGTACCGGTTTTCCAACGCGGAAACATTTCTGAAATGGATTTTTTTAAGAAAGGCAAAAAGCTCCAGGTAATGCCTTGCTTTATCGGGAGATAATCGGATGGAGAAAAGGAAATAATCCAGAGCTGTTTTGCTGAGTTCAACCTCGATGGCGGGATCTATTGATTTTCTTTCCTCAATTTCTTCTTCTTCAGGATATCGGACTTCTTTTTCAAGATATCGGGATGACCCTAAACCGATCATTTCCCGTTCATTCGGATGTTCCCTGGCCGGCATCCCGTCTTTGGAGCGGATGATATGGGCAAGCATCTCTTTCCGGGTAACGGTCACCATTTCCCAAAAGGAAGTTTTGCGCTCCGGAAAAATGCCGGATAATTGTTTTCCAATCGCTTCGAACAAATCGCTGATTTCGAAACGTTTTTCGGCGGGAAAATTCCGCATGCCTTTCAAATATTCCTGGATCGCCGGTTTTTCTATCCGCCCCCTGATTTCATCGATGATATCGATCATTTTTTTAAAATGCCCTTTGACTTCAAATTTTTCAACGGATTTCCAGCGCTGGACGTATAGGGCGATTTTGGCATTGTATTGAAGCATGCGGGTAAAGCAGCGTATTGCCTCACGCACATGATTTTCTTTTTCAGATAAGGCGTTTTCGGCCACAAAAGCGTTTTCGGACGCGTCAGAAGCCTTCCTGCCTCGTTCGAGATATTCGGAGCCTAATTTGTTGGCGCATCGGGCTGCATTCTCAAGAAACGCCGGATTATCCGGATTTTCTTCAAGCAGATTTTCGAATAAGGTCAGTGCTTCCTCAAAACGCTTTTCCCTCATCAGCCTGACCCCGGCTTTGAATTTGAGGGAAACAGGATTTATTTCTTCTTCAAGGGCTTGCAGCTCTTCGGGTTTGGCCGCTTCCGCCTGTCTCGGCGGGTTTTCGTTTTGGTCGCAATGGGGATTTTTCTCCATATTTCATTTTTTAATCTTATTATTATAGCATAATTTTGTGTTTTTTTCCATAGCGAAAGAAGCCGGACAGCAAATTCCGTCTGATATAATAATTGTCGGATTATTCGCTAAAATCTTTTAATGAAAATCGGTATTGATGCGCGCATGTACGGGCCGGCTTTCACCGGCATCGGGCGGTACACGTCCGAACTCATCAAAAACCTGGCCAGGCTGGACAGTAAAAACCGGTATACGGTTTTCTTAAGGAAACAGGTTTTTGACGATTTTCAGGCGCCCGGGCCCAATTTTGAAAAAGCGCTGGCGGATTTTCCCCATTATTCGTTCGGTGAGCAGATCGGGTTCCTCAAGTTACTGAATGCCAGCAGGCTGGACCTCATGCACTTCACCCATTTCAACGCGCCGATTTTTTACCGCAGGCCTTCGGTTGTCACCATCCACGACCTCACGCTTTCTTTTTTCCCGGGAAAGAAGATGACAAATTTTTTCCACAGGCTGGGCTACCATGTCGCTATGCGTTCCGTTACCCGGCATGCCAAAGCCATTATCGCGGTTTCCCGCCATACGAAAGCGGATATCGAGAAGGCTTTCGGCATCCCTTCCGAAAAGATCACCGTCATTTACAATGGCGTGAGCGATAATTTTGGCGGCACCGCGCCCACCTCCCGCACCGACCTTATGCAAAAATTCGGCATCAGCCGCCCTTATTTCCTTTATACCGGCGTCTGGCGCGACCACAAAAATGTGGTAGGCATGGTCAAGGCGTTTGCTGAATTAAATAAGGAAATGGGCGGCCAGTACAACCTGGTCATCACAGGCAGGTATAATCCCGCTTACCGTGAAATTCCCGATACGATACGGGAGCTTAAGCTGGAAAATGATGTGCCGCTTGTGGGGCTGGTTGCCGACAGCGACCTTTTGGCTTTGTATAAGAACGCGATCGCCTACGTTTTTCCGTCTTTTTACGAAGGTTTTGGCTTGCCGCCGCTGGAAGCCATGCAATGCGGCACACCTGTTGTGGCCAGCAATACGTCCGCCATCCCCGAAGTGTGCGGGGAGGGGAACGCCCTTTATTTTGACCCGTATGACCTGAAGGACATAAAAGATAAAATGAAACTGATCGCCACAGATCCTATAATCCGGCAGCGCCTTATTGAACACGGGAAAGAGCATGTGAAAGGGTTTGGATGGGATAAGATGGCGATGGCTACCCTGGGTGTTTACCAGTCTATGCAGAATTCTTTGTGATTATGGAAAAAATCGGAAATATTGTCGTAAGGGAGTTAAACCGCCATCAGATCGGCCATTCGGCTATTGCAGCCGAGATTGTCTGCAAAGCGAACCGTTTTCTCGCGAAGTCCCTTCCCCGGAGCACTGAAGAGGCAAGGGCCCTTTCTTTAAAAGACGGTATTCTGACCATCGGGACGGGAAGCGCCGCCATGGGGCAGGAGATATGGGCCGCTTCAGAACCCCTCCTGAAAAAACTTCAAAGTGAATTCGGCCCGAAAATCCTATTTAAGATCAGAATAAAAAGTTTGACAACACCTTAAAACTCAATTAAACTTCCACCGCTTGCCCCGAAAGGCGGGCATTCTGTTAATTCTCTTAATCCCTCTCCGTCCGTGTTAAAAATCCGATTGCAACGCATTGGCAGGGAAGGCCGTCCCGTTTACCGCATTGTGGTGGCGGAACATACGGCTGCCGCCAAAGGTAAATATATCGCGCTCCTCGGGCGTTATGATCCGCTGGTTACGCCCAAGGTTTTTGAGCTTGACCCCCAAGCTGTTGAAACATGGGTCAAAAAAGGCGCCAAACCCAGTTCCACTATCGCCCGTATCCTTAAAGGCAAAGGAGTAAAGGGCATGGAAGCGTTTATTGACGACATGCCTTCCCGCAAAAAAAAGAAAGAACCCGAAGTAAAACCTGCAACGGCGGTTGCCGCTCCGGCCGAACAACCTCCGGCTGAACAACCTCCGGCTGAACAGGTTTCTGCCGAACAGCCTCCGGCCGAACCTCCGGCTGCTTAATTTAAAATGCCCAAATTTTAACCGTTTTAATTCTTAATTCTTACTCCAATGCCTGACGATCTTTCCACAGGGCCCGACAAAGATTTTGTCGAATATGTCGTTAAATCCATTGTCAGCCAGCCCGATAAAGTGATTGTTACCCGCACGGTTGATGATATGGGGGTGCTCCTTACCTTACAGGTTGCCAAAGAGGATATGGGCAAAGTCATAGGCAAAGGAGGCCAAACGGCCAAGTCTATCCGCATATTGCTGCGTGTTATCGGTTCCAAAACGAACACCCGCGTCAACATGAAGATTGTTGAACCTGAAGGCGGTGAAGTCCGTGGCGGCGAACTGGAAGACGAAGAAAAAGGCGGCGGAAAAAGCATCCTGGATGAGCCCGAACTTAATGTGTAGGGTTTTCCAGCGTTCCTAATTTTTTTCAGCTATGGAAGGAGGTTTTATGGTTACCGGCGAATATAATATCATTGATATTGCCAATTTGGCTGTTGCCATTGCCATTATTTTGGCGGGTGTCCTTTCCGTGTTTTATATTTTTGTCGGCGGCATCTCTTTTATCCTTTCCGGCGGCCAGGAAGACAAAATAAAACAGGCCGTCCATACCATTCGTTACGCCATTATCGGCCTGATCGTCACTATCATGTCGGTCACCATCATCAAGATTGTCGGCTATATTTTTGGTTTTGATCTCCTTTCCCTCATTAGCTGGGCGAAAATTTCCACGCTGATGACCGGTGTCATCGATAAAATCGTTACCGGCAGCGCCACATCTGTACCGGGGTCAGGCACCTTGCGCTGATTCGTCTTAATCGTTTCCCATCGCTTCCACTTCGATGTTTTTCCAGTCGTAAGGGAAGCGAAAATTTTCAAAAGCGCGTATAAAATTGGCGAAAAGGCTCCAGGGGCTTTCTTTGGCATAGACAAAAGCGTTTCCTTTTTCGTGTATGGGATCGTAATTTTCCACGCCGTTTTGAGGTGGGGTGATGGGCACCGCTCCATAGCCCATGGCCGCTTCCGTTTCTTTTTGGCACTCTTCGCTGTCAGCGGCAATAAGCGCCATGTCGGAAGCCGCGTATACTTTCCTCCGGTTTTCGTCGCTGTCCGACACGATGACGATTTTCTGCGGATTTTTTTCTGCGAGGCCAGTGAAATATTCCTGGTATTTTTTGGTCCCCACGCCGATCAGGGCGACCTGGACCGCCTGCTCCAGGATGCCGTTCATCACGTCCGTAATCATGCCGAGGTTATTTGTATCCGTCAGCGGATATGTGATGCAAACCAAGGGGATTTTTTTGCTGAACGGCAGATCGTTGTCCTGTAAAAAGGCGATCTTGTTCTTTTCCTTGTTTTGCAGCGTATTTTTGCTGTATTTCTGGTAGATTTTGTTGTCGTAAGCGGGTGTGAGATTTTGCGGCATAAAATTTTGTATGAAACTAAATCTTTTTATTATATCATAATTGGGTTTAGAATAAAAGAGTTAAATCGCTATTCAAACGCCTGTGAATGACCTGTTTATCCGCCGCCCCGGTGAGAAGCGGTTTGTCGTCATTGACGGCAACCATCTGATCCATCGTGCTTTTTACGCTATCCAGGCACCCCTTAAAACCTCTTCCGGAGAACAGACAAACGCGCTGTACGGTTTTGCCAGCATGCTTCTAAATATCCTGGAGCTGGAAAAGCCCGATTATATCGCCCTTACTTTTGATGAACGCGCCCCCACCTTCCGCCATGAGGCGCATGAGGACTACAAAGCCACGCGCGTAAAAGCGCCGGATGAGCTTTACGCCCAGATCCCGCGTATCCGCGAAATGGTGAAATCTTTTAAGATCCCTCTTTTTGCCAAGGAAGGCTTTGAAGCGGACGACATGATGGGGACATTAACCGAGAAAGCAAAAGAACATGGCTGGACGACCTATGTGATTACCGGTGATATGGACGCCCTCCAGCTTGTGGGCGGAAACACCTATGTTGTTTTTCCCCATAAGGGTTACAGGGAGCCGATCCTTTTTGACAACAAGGCCGTTGAAAAAAAATATGGCGTCAGCCCGGGGCAAATTGTCGATTACAAGGCGTTAGTGGGGGACACTTCCGATAATATTAAAGGAGTGGACGGCATCGGCCCCAAACGGGCGGTGGAACTTTTGCACAAGTATAAAACGCTGGATGGCATTTACGAACACTTGAATGAAATTCCCGAGGTCATGCGCCAAAAGCTGGAAGCTGGTCGTGAAGCCGCTTATTTTTGCCAAAAATTGGCCCGCATCGTGCGTGACGTCCCTTGTGATTTTCAAGAACAGGAAGCCTCTTTCCATAATCTTGATTTCCTTGGTTTCGGGCGTTTTTTGGAAAAGATGGAAATCACCAGCCTGCTCAAACGGTTAAAAAAAATCACGCCGGAAAGCAAAGCGGTTCCCGAGGAGCAAATGAGCTTATTTTAGGGTATGGTATAATCAGGCCAGGCTGAAAGCCTATGATTACCGTTCGCTTCATCAACGCCAGGGAATGGAAAATTGATACGAAGACGTTCCAGCCCCTGATTGCGCGCCTAAAAAAAGCCGTTAGCGTTCAGGACGGCATCCTGAACGTGGTTTTTGTGAATGACGCCTATATACGCGCCCTAAACAGGACTTACCGCAAAAAAGATGAAGCTACCGATGTCCTTTCTTTCAGCTATAATAAGACATTTAAAGGACATGGAGATCTGCTTGGAGAGGTTTATATCAGCATGAATACGGCAAAGCGGCAGGCTAAAAAGCATAAGCACACAATTTTAAAAGAACTGAATAAATTATTTGTTCATGGTTTTCTCCATGTGCATGGCTTTAATCATGAAGAATTGAATGACTTCAAAAAAATGTCCGCAATTGAAAAAGAAATACTCAAT
>JAFGNE010000062.1 GCA_016927155.1 Candidatus Peregrinibacteria bacterium | reverse complement strand
CCCCTTGACCGCCCCCCCCGCTTTTTTAAAGTAATGCTTGGCTTCTTTAATTTCCGAAACCAGGTCCGCTTTTTTGGCCAGCCACGCGGGCGCGTTGCGGCCGGTAAATGCCAGATGGGTTGTTTTAGGGCAGGCTTTGATCAGGGCCTCAACATCATTTTTCGCGACAAGCTTCAGGTTCAGGCAATTGATAAGTTCATCACATACGATCAGGAAATATTTTTTCTTAAGGAGCGTCTTTACCTTATATAAAGCTTTTTCCGCCTCCTTTTTGTCCGCGATCGTGTTTTTAAAACGGAAGGTTTTCTTTTTTTCATCAAAACGCTTCAGGCCGAAACGGAAAATATCGATTTTTTGTTGCAGGAAATCCAGAATATTTTGTTCGCCATAATGCGAGCCTCCTTTATCAAAAAAAACAATCGCCGTTTTTTTGTTCCAGCCGGCGGACCTTAGCGCCATTCCAAGGGCGGAAGTGGTCTTCCCTTTGCCGTTTCCTGTAATTGTCAAAATCATGCTATGTAACAATATCTTGTGTCTGCAATGGTATCTTGATACAAGCTGTTGTGTATCGTCAAGAACTTTTATTTGACTTGAACCGCCCCTGATTTACAATGAGCCATGCTCTCTCCGCCAGTACCGTTCGGGCTGGCCGATTAACCCGAAACGACATGAAAAAAACCAACCAAAAACGGGGTCTTATGATCAGCCGTTTCTTTACTCGCCCGGGGGTAGACCCTTTAAAAGAAGTGAAATATGAAAAACGTGATTGCCGTATCCTGCGCCAGGACGGCTCGGTCGTTTTTGAAATGAAAGGTTTCGAAATTCCCAAGGATTGGTCGCAAAACGCCGGCGACATCATGATTTCCAAATACGCCCGCCGCGCCGGCGTGCCCGGTACCGGCGCAGAAATTAGCGCCGCCCAAGTGGTTTCCCGCATGGCGGGCTGCTGGAGATATTGGGGCGAAAAACATGGCTATTTCGCGGATAAAGCTTCCGCTGATGCCTACGAAGCGGAAATGAACCACATGATGATCCATCAGATGGGAGCTCCCAATTCCCCCCAATGGTTCAATACGGGCCTCAATCACGCGTATGGCATCAATGGTCCCGCGCAAGGCCACTTTTACGCCGATCCTCTTACGGGTGAAATTAAAAAATCCGAAGATTCTTACACCCATCCCCAGCCTCATGCCTGCTTTATCCAGTCCGTGCGCGACGACTTGGTGAACGAGGGCGGCATTATGGATTTATGGGTGCGTGAAGCAAGGCTGTTTAAATACGGTTCCGGTACGGGCACCAATTTTTCGGGCCTGCGCGGCGAAGGTGAAAGGCTTTCAGGCGGCGGCGTTTCTTCCGGCCTCATGAGCTGGCTTAAGATCGGTGACAGGGCCGCAGGCGCCATTAAAAGCGGCGGCACCACGCGCAGGGCGGCTAAAATGGTCTGCCTCAATATCGACCACCCCGAAATCGAACATTTTATCGACTGGAAAGTCGAAGAGGAAAAAAAGGTGGCCGCGTTAATCGCGGCAGGTTATTCGTCCGATTTTAACGGCGACGCTTATGCCACCGTTTCGGGCCAGAATTCCAACAATTCCGTCCGCCTCACCAACGACTTTATGCGCGCGGTGGAAAAAGATGAGGATTTTAACCTTATTTCCCGCACCAACGGCTCAGTGTTCAAAACTCTTAAGGCGCGAAAACTTTGGGATAAGATCGGTTACGCCGCCTGGGCTTGCGCCGACCCCGGGATCCAATACGATACCACCGTCAATGAATGGCACACCTGTCCGAAAGACGGCCGCATCAACGCTTCAAACCCCTGCAGCGAATACATGTTTCTGGATGACACAGCCTGTAATCTCGCTTCGTTCAATCTTTATAAGTTTTTCAATGCCGAAAAAAAAGAATTTGACCTTTCCGCGTTTGAACACGCTTGTCGTTTGTGGACGATCACGCTTGAAATCAGCGTCCTGATGGCCCAGTTCCCCAGTTACGAAATCGCCAAAAAAAGTTTCGAATACCGCACGCTTGGCTTAGGCCACGCGAATATCGGAACGGTCCTCATGCTTTCCGGTATTCCTTATGACAGCGAAGAGGCCCGGTCGATTGCGGGAGGCATTACAGCCCTCATGACGGGAATCGCTTATACCACATCCGCCGAAATGGCCTCCCGTTTTGGGCCGTTCATCCGTTTTGAGGCTAACCGTGAAGACATGCTGCGGGTCGTCCGCAACCACCGCAGGGCCGCCATGGACGCGCCGGAATACGAATATGAAAAGCTGGAAACCAAACCGGTGGGGCTGAAAAAAGAATTCTGTCCCCTCTATCTTTATAAGGCGGCGGTAAAATCGTGGGACAAGGCTTTGGCCGGCGGCGAAAAACATGGTTTCAGGAACGCCCAGGTCACGGTCATCGCGCCCACGGGTACCATCGGCCTCCTTATGGATTGCGATACCACCGGTGTTGAACCTGATTTCGCCCTTGTAAAATTCAAAAAACTGGCCGGTGGCGGTTATATGAAAATCGCCAACCAGTCCATTCCGATGGCTTTGGAACAGCTTGGTTACCGCCCGCGTGAAATCCGGGAAATCCTCGATTATATTGTGGGGAAAGGCACCCTGATTGATGCGCCTTTCATCAATTGGAAAACTTTAAAAGAAAAAGGTTTCAATGACGAAGAGCTCATGCGCATCGAAAAAAGCCTGAAAAACGCTTTCGATATCGGAATGGCTTTCAATAAGTTCACGGTTGGCGAAGACGCCCTTGGGCGTTTGGGGGTCGATCCCGAGCGTTACGATAATCCCGGCTTCAGCCTGCTCAGGGAAATAGGCTTCAGCGAAGATGAAATTGAAACCGCTAACATCGCCGTGTGCGGCGCCATGACGATTGAAGGCGCCCCCCACATCAAGCATGAGCACCTTTCCGTTTTCGATTGTGCCAGCAAATGCGGAAAAAAAGGAAAACGTTATATCCACCATACGGGCCATATCCGCATGCTGGCCGCCGTGCAGCCTTTTGTCAGCGGTTCCATCAGCAAGACAATCAACATGCCGCATGAAACGAAAACGGAAGAAATTTTGGAAGCTTATCAGATGAGCTGGAAACTGGCCCTGAAAGCCAACGCCATTTATCGTGACGGCTGTAAGCTTTCCCAGCCGCTCAATACCTCTTCGAAGGATAAGAAAAAAGTCCCGAATAAGGTGGAAATGAGCGAAGTGGAAATCACAAAAAAACCTTTACGCCGCCGCCTTCCCGCGGAACGCCAATCCATTACGCACAAATTTTCTGTCGCGGGCCATGAAGGTTACTTCACCGTCGGATTATACGAAGACGGCACTCCGGGTGAGCTTTTTGTAAAGATGAACAAAGAAGGTTCCACGCTTTCCGGCATCATGGACAGCCTCGCCCTTTCGGTTTCCCTTAACCTGCAATACGGCGTCCCTCTGGAAGTATTTGTTTCCAAATTCACCCATTCCCGTTTCGAACCTTCCGGCATGACAGGTAACCCCGAAATTCCTATCGTGAAATCCATCATGGATTACCTTGGCCGGTGGATGGCCCTTAAGTTCCTTAAAAAGGAAGACGCCAAAAAATACCACAATAGCGACCTGATCGACAAAGCTTATAGTGAAGGCACCATGAGCAGGGGTATTATCCCGCAATTCAGGAACGCTGTTACGGTTACCGATATCAAAGCCAAAACTCAAAAAACCGATGAAACGGAAAACAGGATTATCCAGGCCCTGCAGGAGGTGAAAGCCAAAGCCGCCCGTAAGGCCGTCGCCGTGGGCGCCGGCGGGCACACGCACGGCACACCTCATGCCTTCCAGAACGACGACGCGCCGATGTGCAGCAATTGCGGTTCCGTGATGGTGCGTAACGGAAGCTGCTACAAGTGTCTGGATTGCGGGGAAACCAGTGGCTGCAGCTAAACAAACCGCAAACCTTAAAAACAAAAATCCCCCCGATGGAAAATCCATCGGGGGGATTTAAATGATCAGGCCATTCAGTCTTCCTTCTTGTTGATGGCGTACATCAAAAGGGCGGCGCTAAGGAATACCGTGAGATTATAGGAAACCATGCGGAACATACGGTATTTATTGGGCATCTCAAACCGCCAGGCAATCAGGGGCTGCACCACTTCCAGCTTGATGCTGCCTTCGGGGGTTTTCTGCGATTCGATCTGTTTGCTTGTCTGCATGATGTCGGTCGCCAAAAAATCCACTTGTTTTATGGTGGTGGTGGCCATCATGGCCACGGCCGCAACGGCCACAAGGAGGGTGAGCAGGTACTTCAAATGGCTCCAAAAACCGGACGAACGGATTTTGTGGAGAAATTTAAACATGAATTTAATATTAATTTATATTTGCGGGTAGATTATAGCGTTCATGATAAAATATTGGCAAGTTAATAAACGCCATGAAATTTAAATTCCCCCTTTCCCGTAACGAATTTTTTTTCTCGGCCGTTTACTTTGTGCAGGCCGCGGTAGGGATTTCCGCCATGGCGGAATTTCTGTTTACCCGCAACCAGCTCGGCCTCAGTTTTCTCCAGCTTGGTATCCTCGCGGCGCTTCCCACCATTTCATGGAGCGTGAAACCGGTTTATGGGTTCCTCACTGATCTGGTGCCGATTGGGGGGTACCGCCGCCGGCCATACCTCCACATCACGCCGGTCATCACCATTTTAAGTTGGCTTTACATTTGGCAGTTCGCCAACTCGTTCATTACCTTCGCCGTTCCGTTCATTATTGCCAACATCGGCATGGGTTTTACCGATGTGATCGCTGACGGCCTCGTTGTCCAGCAGTCCGACGAAAAGACCGCGGGCCGTTACCAGTCCATCTGCTGGGGGTCTCTCACGATAGGCGCCATCGTTTCCACGTTCCTTTCCGGCATGCTCCTGGGTCGGGAAATTGTCAGCATCCGCGGCATGTTCCTGATCACGGCGCTTGTCCCGCTCCTCACTTTTACCCTTTCCTTTTTTGTCAGCGAACGGCGCATCAGCGAGGTGAACGAGGAGAAAGTGCATCAGGAAATCAGTAAAAAATACATCTATTCCGCCTTTGTCGCTTTCGCGCTCACGGTCGCCCTCCTTTGGCCGCGCGAAGGCCTGGATTCCGAGTGGGTGAGTATTGGCACCATCGCCATCTGGTTCACCTGGTTCGGGTTTTATTTCAAACACCTCATTAATCTCAAAGTGATCGGCCGCGGGCTTTTTGCCGCCGCCATTTTTGTCTTCCTCTGGCGTTTTACCCCCAGTTTTGGCGCGCCGTGGCAGGATTTTATGCTCAACAAGGTCGGCATTGACCAGGAAACCTATGGCTATTTCGGCGTCGTTTCATACCTCGGCTGGCTGATCGGCTCGATTTTATTTGCCAAGTGGCTGGATAAAAAAAACCTTAAAAGGGTCCTGTTTTGGACTATCGTCCTTAGTGCTGTCCTTGGCATGAGCCAGCTTACGATTACCAAGGTGGAATGGGCCAACCCCATCGGCATGAATCCGGTCATTAAATACATCGGTTCGGCCATTGCCACGCCCGTCTATCTGGTCGCCCACGGCTCGGCCTTTTGGTCGTCACTCATGGCCTACCCGGGAATCGTCCACCTTAATATGTTCCTCGATTTTTTCCTCGGGATTTTGTATATGGTTTCTTTTCTCGCCCTGCTTAAGTTCGTGGCTTTGAGCACTCCAAAAAACTTAGAAGGCACCAACTTCGCGGTGTTCGCCTCCATTATGAATTTCGGCCTGGTTTTCGGCTCTGTGAGCGGCGGGATGATTTACGAGAAAATCCAGGACGGCCTCCTTGGCATGAGCGGCCTGCAGTTAACCGTGTGGCTCGGCGCCATCACTTCGCTTTTTGCGCTTTTCGCCATGCCGTGGATCAAGACGGAGCACATGGCGCATGAAAAAGCGGCCCCATCCCCCTAATCCAGTTTAAAACCCATCCGTTCCTGCGGCTTAAGAGGCTGAGGAGGATTGATCAGCTTATCGATGGCGGCCCAGACACGGCGGAATTCCTGGCCGGTTTGCTGGGCGTGCTTCAGGACGAATGATTTGAGATCGGCGACTTCTTTGACAAGTTCCTTTTGGCTTGTGAGGACTTGGCGCAGCCGGATAAAGGCGCGGACGATTTCAATACTGATCAGCGCCGCTCGTTCGCTTTTAAGTACGTTAGCCAACATGGCGACCCCATGTTCTGTAAAAATACGAGGTAATTTGCGACGGCCGCCCCAACTTGAAGTCGCAAATTGCGACATCAAGTTTTTCCATTCCCCTTGATTGAGTTGGAAGGAAAAATCATCAGGAAATCGATCTTTATTCCGAGAAACCTGTTCATTTAAGCGCCTTGTTGGGACTTCATAGAGCCTTGCCAAATCCTCGTCCAGCATGACCCGCTGACCGCGGATAACATAAATAATGTTTTCAATCTGTTCAATGGGCACGAGTGATAATTTCTTTTTCATACAAAAATTCGGTTAAATGCTAGGGGCAAAGTATAGTAAACAAAAGTTCACTCGTTAAGTATATGTTATCATTCAGCCGATGGATTTCCTCCCAACACCAAACACCAAAGACCCTGCCGATCTCCTCCTCATCAATCCTGATTTTTCCAAAAACGAATTGGGCGTCGCTTCGGCACCGGAAAATCCGTTGGGCCTGAACCGCCTGGCCGGTTATTTGTCGAAAAAGGGCCGCACCTGCGCTGTGTTGGATACCACCGGCCGTGAAAGCGGGACGGCCGGGCCGGAGGAATTGGGAAAATGGATCGCGGAGCACGCGCCGCAATATAAGGTTCTTGGTTTTCATGCCAATTCCTGGAACATCAACCACATCCTGCGCGCGCTGGAGAAATGCCGCTCCTCCCTCAAAAACAAAAAAGTCCTTTTCGGCGGGCCGCTAACTAATTCCGAGCCGCTAAAAACGACAAAACTCTTTATTGATGCCGGCCTCCAAAATATCGGCGTCGTGGAAGGCCTTGGCGAAAAGATTACGGATGAAATTCTTTCGAAAAAACGCCTGTCCGATGTCGCCGGGCTCTGGTCATTTGAAGATGGCGAGTTTAAAAAGGGGGAGAAGGCCGCTTTGTCGCAGGCGGAATTTGAGGAAACGCCCTTCCTCAGCTTGGACCACAACCCTTTTTACCAGCAATACTACAAACCCGTCATTGAATCGGGCGATTTAGGCGAATTCGGCATGGAAGTCATTTTTGGTTCGCAGGGGCTGGATGTGAACCGCGGCTGCCCCTTCAGATGCACCTATTGTTCCGTCCCGCAGTACGAAAAAAAGCTGATCACCTATTCACCCAAGCGCGTGGCGGATGAGCTGGAATACCTGGCAAAGGAGGCCGGATTTTTCATGTTCACTTTCACCAATTCCAATATCATGTTCTACGAGCCGGAATGGATCCGCTCTTTTTGCCGCGAAGTCATCGGACGGGGCATGGAAAATTACCTGAATTGGACGGCTTACCACCACCCCAGCATCATCGCGCCGCTTACTGTCGCCGATTACAGCCTGATGAAGAAGGCAGGGTGTGAAACCGTCGTCTTTGGCGTGCAGAGTTTTGAGGAAAAGATCTGCAAGCTCTTCATGCGGCCATTTAATACCAAAGAACTCACGCAAACCATCCGCGACAAAACAAATCAGTCGAAACAGCAGGTCACCGTGGACTACATCACCGGCGTTCCGGGTGAGGATTTGGATGCCATTGAGGAAGCGTTTAAATACTTCATCGCCAATAACATCGAATGCCGCAATTACCAGCTCAAATTCTATCCGAACACCAAATTGCCGACGATGAAGTTAGATTTGTCCGCTTACGATCTCGTGCCGATCACCGGCGAACTGGCGCCGGAACTCAACGCGTACGCGGTCGTAAGCAAACACCCCAATCCCCGCGCGGCGGAACTGGATGGAATGATCCGCGAACACAACGCCGGACTTATCAAACACCGTCCTGTCCGGCTGGGCAAATATTATGTCACCTCGCCCGAGCAGGCCCGCCGGTTGCTGGAAAAAGACATTCCCAAAAATTCCGACATTCCCGCCAAAGTCAAAACCGCCATGCAGGTTGCGTTGCGAGAAATGCTGAACCCTAAAAAGCGGCAAAAAACACTTTCCGAACTGGATCCCATGGAAATGATGAAGCTCGTTATCCTGTCCGGCCCCGACGCGCCGCCTATGGTCCGCGCGATGCAGGAAAAATTGCGCAATGAACTTGGCGAGGCGAAATTCCAGGCAATGAAGGCGAAATGGGAGCAGGCCGGATTATAAAAAGGAGTTTTAGCGGCGCCTTTTACAAGCCCGGATGTCTTCCGCGAATCGATTGGAGTTGCGGGCTCCGGAAAAGGCCTTGTTGCTTTTGACGCCAAAAACACCATCATCTTGATATTTTTTAAGGAAACCGTGAAAGATCATTCTTTGCTGGAGAGCGACGGTCTCCGGCGTAGTGAGCGAAGCGCCTTCAAATTTACCTTCTTCATATCCGGCTTTCGCCATGGCCCGGCAAAAGAGCGAATTATAAACATCACAACGCCCTTCTCCAAAATCCATTATTATTTTTTCATCCACGAAATAATTATTGCTGCAACCGTTAATGCCGTCTTTGCTCAGGCCGACAATCGATTTATCCAGTTGGGCTAAAAGCCTACTCAATTGGCCAATATAGTTAACCATTGAGATGACAGCATCCGAATCAATATCCTTAAAAGTACGGACGATAAGATTTCTGACGCCCCAGTTGTCCCGGCTTGCTTCCATTTTACCGGCTTCATTGAACAGGCGTCGCATTTTTGGGTTTCCGGAGTTTAGTTTTCTTATGGCGATACTTAATGAGACCCTTAGCTCATCGAACATGGCAGGATTGAAACGGACCTGCGTGTTGTATATGGAATCGGCAGCTCCTTGGGCTATTCTAATTTGTTTGATCAGCCCAAGGAGAATTGAATTGATTTCGGGGGCATGTTTTACCATCTCCTCATCTCCAAGTGACGCGTAATACCTCATTTTTTCGCTGTTTTGCTCCAAAAAAGCTTTGACGCCCAGCAACGTTTTGTATTGTTCGTTAACGGAAAGGGCATCTCTGGCATCAGCCACATAGTCACATCCGGCATTGGCTTGAGTAAAAGTCAGACATAACAAAAAAGCCATTCTTAAAAGACAATTTTGATAAGAGGTAGATAGTGTTTTTTCAGGCTGTCTCATTGGGGGTGATTTAAAAATGCGTATATACTATAACATATTATTTAAAATAAAGCAAGAATTCTTGTATCCCCCTGCGAATCGGGTTAAACTGGTTTCTGAAATAACTTTCTATCATGGATATCCCCAAAATCGGTGAACCGCTTACCGCCGAACATATCGATTTCCTCAAAACCCTCTCCAAATCCTGCCGTAATTCCATTGTGGCGATGACGGCGAACGCCCAATCCGGCCATCCGGGCGGGTCGTGCTCGGTCATCGATTACCTCGCGCTTCTTTACGCTTTCATTATCAGCCAGACGGGGGAGGACGTGATCGTTTCCAACGGCCATGTGTCGCCGGCGGTTTACGCCATCCTTGCCGAAATGGGCTATATCCCGCGCGAGGATGTGATTAAAACTTTCCGCAAGCGCGGGTCCGTTTACGAAGGCCATATCACCCGCCATGTCCCCGGCGTCCTTTATGGAACAGGCCCTTTGGGGATCGGCGTTTCAGTGGCCAGCGGTTTTGCCATGGCGGAAGAATTGAACGGGAAAAACCGCGATATTTTCGCTGTCATGGGCGATGGGGAATGCGATGAAGGGCAGGTGTACGAGATGATGCATTTTGCCAGCAAATATAGCCTCCAGAATTTGACCCTTTTCGTGGACTTTAACCGCGTCCAGCTTTCGGGGAGCCTCGAAAAAATCATGCCGATCAACCTTAAAAAGATTTTTGCGTCCGCCGGCTGGGAAGTTTATGAGGTGGACGGCCATGATTTCCAGGCGATGTGGGAAACGCTGGGTAAAAGCATCCGCAACCTGAAGCCTGCCGTCATTTTAGGGCGCACCATCATGGGAAAGGGCGTCAGTTTCATGGAAGCCGACGGCGCGGCCCTCAAATCCAACTGGCACGGAAACGCCCCCAAGCCGGAAGTGGCGAACACTGCACTTAACGGCGAACTTAAAATGTCTGATGAAGAAACAAAAGTTCTCGACGCGTTCCGCAAACAGGTGAAGTGGCGCCCACCGGAGCCGGAAGAAATTGAACAATTGAGCGTCATGGGGACAATAAAAACCGGCAAACCCATCGTCCTCCCCGCCGGCACCAAGGCCGATTGCCGTTCGGCTTATGGCAACGCGCTTCTTGATCTTGCGAAATTAAATCCGGACATCGTGGCTCTTACGGCCGATCTTGGCGGTTCGGTCAAGACCGATACCATGGCTAAGGAATTCCCCCTCCGCGTCCTTGACGCGGGCATCGCGGAACAACATATGATTTCCTGTGCCGGCGGCCTTAGCATTAAGGGGTTTATCCCGTTCTGCTCCACCTTTGGCGCCTTTATGACCAGCCGCGCGAAGGACCAGGCGCGCGTGAACGACATCAACCGCACCAACGTAAAAATGGTGGCCACGCATTGCGGCCTTAGCGTTGGCGAAGACGGCCCCACCCACCAGGCCATCGATGACATGGGTTCTTTCCTCGGTTTCTACAATACCCATATCCTGGAGCCGGCCGACGCCAACCAAACCGACCATATCATAAGGTATATCACTTCCCATTTTGGCAATTTTTACGTGCGCATGGGGCGCCATAAAATCCCTGTCATCTTAAAACCGGACGGCACACCGTTTTACGATGAAAAATACCGGTTTGAATATGGGAAGGCCGATCTTTTGCGCTCGGGCAAAGATATCACGGTTGTTGCCGCAGGTTCCATGGTCAGCATCGCCGTTGCCGTGGCCGATAAGCTGAAAAATGACGTTTCCGTTGAAGTGATTGCCGTAAGCGCCCTGAAGCAACTCGATCCGGATACGCTTATTTCCTCGCTCCAAAAAACCGGCCGCCTCATCACGGTGGAAGACCATAATCCGGTAAACGGCCTGGCCACACAGGTGAACAGCATGGTGGCGCAGGAGGGGCTTAAAGTCATCATCAACAACTTAGCCGTGCGCGCTTACCAGCTTTCCGGCGATGTGTTCGAACTTTATGAAGAGGCGGGCATCGGGCCGAAAAGCCTGGAACAGGCCTGCCGCGCCATTATCGCTTAGCCATGAAAAAAATCATTACGACCAAAAAAAAGGAAGATGCTACCCGCTTTCATGTGGTGATTTTCGGTTCCGCGCGTCTCAAGCCCGATGATCCCGTTTATCGCAAGGTCTACGACTTGGCCAAAAGGCTGGCGGCCAAGGGGATGGATGTGGTCACCGGCGGCGGCCCGGGTCTTATGGAGGCGAGTAACAAGGGTTGTCAGGAAGGCCGCAAAAATCTTGATGTCCGTTCTTACGGTATTAACGTAAAACTCCTCAAACCCCAAACCACGAACCAGCACCTGGACATCAAAAAGGAATTTAACCGGTTTTCCCAGCGCCTCGATTATTTCATGTACCTCGCGGACGCTATTGTGGTGGCGCCGGGCGGCATCGGCACCATGCTCGAACTCATGTATACCTGGCAGCTCATCCAGGTACAGGATATTATCCATGTCCCTATTATTTTGTTGGGAGACGGGTATGCCGCCCTTTTAAAATGGTTCAAAAAAAATCCGCTTAAAAACAGCCTGGTAAGCCCCGAAGATTTTCGCATGATCCATGTCGCGCGCGATAACAAGGAGGCCATGAACATCATTCTTACCCGCTACCAATATTTCCTTACGCAGAAGAAGAGGCCAAAGACTCACTACGCGAAATATAAAATCTGATTCGCCTGTTTTTTTAAAACCCAAACATGCAACACTACATCGGTTTGATCGGCTTGGGGGTTATGGGGCAAGCCCTGGCCCGCAACATCGCGGGAAGAAAAAGGGGCGTTCTGGTGTACAACCGGACGACGGAAAAGTCGGCGCAGTTCATCCGGCAATACGGCAATGCCTATTTGGATTATCGCAAGCACTTAAAATCCATGATCCAGGATTTAAAACGCCCTCGGAAAATCCTGCTCATGATCAATGCGGGGGATCCGGTAGATCAAATCCTAAAACAACTCAGGCCCTTCCTGGATAAAGGCGACATGGTGATCGATGGCGGCAATTCCCATTATCGGGATACCCTTCGCCGATGCGCCGAACTCAAAACGAAAGGGATTGAATTTGTCGGCCTGGGGATTTCGGGTGGAGAAGCAGGGGCTTTGCATGGCCCCAGCCTGATGCCGGGGTGCGAACCTAAGGCATGGAAAGCCATCATGCCCCTTCTTAAAAAGATTGCCGCCAAGGATTTTTCCGGGAATCCGTGTGTGACGCATGTGGGTACGGATGGAGCGGGGCATTATGTGAAAATGGTCCACAATGGCATTGAATACGCCGTGATGCAAATGATGGCGGAAGCCTACCACATGTTGAGGGAGATGTATGGCCTTTCGGCCGATAAGATCGCCGATGTGTTTGAGCGCTTTAACGCGGGGGAATTAAAATCTTATCTTTTTGAGATTGCCCTTCCGGTCCTTCGCCGGAAAGATGAACTCACCGAGGGTAATTTGATCGATCATATTCTGGATTGCGCGGGGCAAAAGGGCACGGGGCAATGGGCCTCGGTGGATGCCTTGCAGCGGAACGCGGCATTGCCGGGTGTTACGGAAGCGGTTTTTGCGCGCAACCTTTCGGCCTTCAAAAAAGAGCGCGTCATCCTGGGCCGTTCCTTCAAAAAACCAAAGATCGGAAAATCTGTTCCGCTTGAGTCATTCGAAAAACATCTGAAAAAAGCCTTGTACGCGGGCATGATCAGCGCTTACGCCCAGGGGTTTGAGCTGATCCGGATGGCGGCCGCATTTCATCAATGGAAAATCGATTTCGCGGAGATCGCCCGAATATGGGAAGGGGGTTGCATCATTCGGGCTGACCTTCTCCATTTCCTTTACAGGGCTTTTCGCGCCGTAAAAGGGAAAGGGATCCATTTGTTCGCAGCGGCAGAAGTAAGACAAGTTCTTTCAGAACGGCTGGCGGATTGGCGTGAGACGGTGAGTTTGGGCGTAAAAAGCGGAGTCCCCGTTCCTTCCATGGCTTCCTCTCTTTCTTATTTTGAGAGCATGATGTCCGCCCAGTTGCCCGCCAATTTCATCCAGGGGCTTCGCGATTATTTTGGGGCTCACACCTATAAAAGGACAGACCGTAACGGAACATTTCATACCGAATGGTAAGAACAAAAACCTCGATAAACCCCTGACCTTAAAACCATGAAACTTAAAAAAATCACCCGGCCATTCCATTTTGTCATTTTCGGCGCTTCCGGCGATTTGGCCCAGCTCAAATTGTTTCCGGCGTTATATGAGCTTGCCCTGCAAAGGCGCCTGCCCGGCTCCTATTGCATTTGCGGTTACGCCCGTTCCGCTTTGTCAGACGCTTCTTTCCGGAAATTGTTTCAGGAAAGCGTGATCAAAACGTACGGCAAACAAACGAACAAAAAGGTTTTGGAAGACATCCTGCAACACCTTTATTATTACCAGGGACAATATGAAGATCCGGAAGATTATCGCCATCTTGCTGACGAGCTTAAAAAAAGACAAAAAGGAAAAAGGGCCGAGACATTGGCTTATCTTGCTGTTCCGCCCGACGTATTCAAGCCCATCATCCAAAATTTGGGGAGCCTGAAAGGGCGGGGGATTGGGCCCATCCGGATCATTTTGGAAAAACCGTTTGGCGACAATGAAAAAAGCGCCACGGAACTGTTCCATTTCACGTCGCGGTTTTTTAGGATGAAGGACGTGTATCTGCTGGACCATTACCTTGGCAAATCGCCTGTCCAAAGGATTTTGCCGTTGAGGTACTACAACACGCTTTTGGATGTCCTCCTAAAAGGGAAACACATCAAGAGTATCCAGATTAGCGCACTGGAAACCGTGGGGGTGGAAAACCGCATCGGGTATTTTGAGAAAGTGGGAATCATCAAAGATATGGTTCAGTCCCACCTGCTTCAGATCCTCTCGCTTTTCGCCATGGCCATCCCTTACCGGAGGGAGGATGATCAGGTCAAACGGGAAAAAGTCCATATCCTTTCCGCGTTGCGTTATGGCGATACCCCCTGTGGGATTGTGCTGGGGCAATACAAGGGATATAAAAAGCTCGAAGGAGTCCAAAAAAATTCAAAAACACCCACTTTCGCGGCCGTGCGTTTTTTCATCGACCTCATGGATTGGTATCGGGTTCCCATTTACATCCGCACGGGCAAACAGCTCAACCACAAACACACCTACATCGTCGTGGAATTCCGCAAACCGCCTTTTTACCGCAAAAATGAGCAGATCGATTGCAATCGCCTGATCATCGAACTTTATCCCAATGAAAAAATCCAAATCCGCCTGCTCGATGAAGTGGGAAAAGAATTGGGATACAGGGAGATCATCAACACCGCGTCTTTGGCCTGCACGGGGGAGAATTACCTGGTAGAACACGGCAAATTAATCCTCGATGCCTTTTTGGGAATAAGGTCCAGTTTCCTCAGCTTTGAGGAAATCATCGCTTCCTGGAAGTTCGTCGACAGCCTGATGGACTGCATCAATAACCATCGGGTTCCCGTTCTGAATTATGCCGATGGCACCGAGGGGCCCAAAGAGCAGCACGAGCTGACCGCCCGGGATAATAACCAATGGTACGATGCCGATCATTCATCTGTATGACAACGCCGGAGAATTCGTCCGCGAAAGCGCCGCATCCATCGAGCATTTTATTGCGAAGCAGCTGAAGGAAAAGAGTATTTTGCGCATGGCCCTGAGCGGTGGGAAAAGCCCCTCTCCTGTGTACCTGGCTTTGGCAAAAAACAAGAATATACCCTGGAGCCGGATCACGCTTTTTTTGGCCGATGAGCGGTATGTTCCCCTGAACAGCGGGGAATCCAATTACCGGATGATCCATGAAACCCTGCTTTCGGGCGTGAAAAATTTGCGGAGATTCTACCATTACAACACCCGTGAATCCCTTCCTATCATTACAGACCAATACCAAAAAGTTTTGGAACAGTTCAAAGCTCCGCTTTTCGACCTTGTTCTTTTGGGGTTGGGAGAAGACGGCCACACCGCCTCGCTTTTTCCCCATGATCCCGCCATCCACGAGCATCGCCGCCTTGTCGCGCATACCCAGTCGCTTGAACAGACCACGCAGGACCGCATGACTCTCACCTTCCCCGCCATCCTTTCCTCTTCAAAAATCATTTTTCTGATCCGCGGAAAGGAAAAACAGAAAATTTTTGATGAGTGGGTGGGCGGAAACCAGCCGATGGAAGATTTACCGGCCAAAACCATCTTAGGCCATCCGAATGTCGAAATATTTTATGACCGGTCGTTGTGACATCCACGAGTGCCGCCGCCGGTAAGCTCAGGATGCTCTCTATTTATCGCGGTTTTTAATAGGTGAGAGTATCGCTGAGACCGTGAAATATTTGCCGAAGCTCTTCGTCCGTAATTTCGCCGATTTTTTTCGTAAGCCTTTTTTTGGAAACCGTCCGGATCTGGAAGGTTATGATTTCCGAATCCTGCCGCAGGTTATTAACCTTGTTTTTTTTCAAACGCACACAGCCGGCATAGTTTTTCACTTTGGTGGAAATGGGGCAAGTGATGAAAATCCCCAAATTATTGTTCATCGCGTTTCCCGAAATGATTACCACGGGACGTTTGCCCTGCTGTTTGCGGCCTTGGGCGGGATCCAGATTCGCCCAATAAATATCCTTCTGTTTCATATTTCCAAAGCGGTTAACTGCTTTCCGTAATCTTTCAGGCCTTCTTCGGCCATGGTGTGCATTTCAGTGTCGAAGGCCGCCTCTTTAACAAATCAATTGCACGGATAGCCTATATCGAGAATAATAAAGTCATGCATTTGGATACCTCTTTGGAATCGGCCCTTTCCACCAAGAAGGAATACCTGAAAGCCCTGAAAGAGATGGGCCTTTTCACGGTAAAAGACCTTTTGGAGTATTTTCCGCGCGCCCATGAGGATTTGTCCCATTTCAAACGCCTCTACGAAGCGAAAGACGGCGAAACCATCACCACAAAAGGCTTTTTCACGGGCATCAAGCTTTCCCCCGCCAAAAACAAGCGCGTTAAGCTGGTGAAGGCGATGTTTTACGATAACGCGGGTTCGGCTTGCGATGTGGTATGGTTTAATCAGCCGCACCTTGTGCGCATGTTGCCGATGGACACGGAAGTGATCGTGGCCGGCAAAGTGCGGTTTGAATATGGAAAAATCACGCTCGTAAGTCCCGAAGTGGAAACGGTGAAAGAGGCGCAGATCCATGTAGGAGTGCATGTGCCGATTTACGCCCAACATGAAGTGATCACGTCCAAATGGCTGCGGGGCAAAATCCACCCGCTCCTTTATTTGGCGAAAGAATTTGAGGAAATCCTGCCCCCCGAAGTCGTTGAGCAGGAAAACCTGATGGGCAAGGCCGAAGCGATCCGCGAAATCCATTTCCCATCTTCCGAAAAATCCCTGCAGCGCGCCAAAGACCGCCTGGGGTACGAAGAGCTGTTCCTCCTCCAGCTCAATGCCGTGCAGCTACGCGAGGAATGGAGGAAAAGCCGCGCCAAAGACAGCCCCGTGAAAGGCATCCCGATGGATCCCGAATTCGTGAAACGGTTTTTTGCCACCCTGCCTTTTACACCTACCGGCGCCCAGAAGGTGGTGATTTACGAAATCCTGAAAGACATGGAAAAGCCTTTCCCTATGATGCGGCTTTTGGAAGGGGATGTGGGGTCGGGAAAAACCATTGTCGCGGTTATGGCGCTTCTCCAGGCCGTCCATCACGGATACCAGGCGGCCATCATGGCCCCCACCGAGGTGCTGGCGCGCCAGCATTTGATTTCCATCAGCCGTTACCTTGAACCTTTCAGCATCCGTGTCCAGTTCCTCATCGGTTCCATGAAGGCGAAGGAAAAAAAGGACGCGCTTACGGCAATCAGGGATGGCAGTATCAATCTGGTTATCGGTACTCACGCCCTCATTCAGGAAGCTGTGGAATTCGCCAAGCTCGGCTTGGTCGTGATTGACGAGCAGCACCGTTTCGGCGTGAAACAGCGTGAAGTGCTGGTTCGGCAGGGGAGCCCCCATGTACTGCACATGACGGCCACGCCCATTCCGCGCACGCTGGCCTTGGTCGCCTACGGCGACCAGGATTTGTCGGTTATAGCCGAAATGCCGCCCGGCAGAATCCCCATCATCACCAAAATCGTGCCGCCGGAGCATAGGCAAACGGTTTACCGGTTTATTGAAGGCAAGCTCCAGAAAGGGGAACAATGTTACGTCATCTGCCCGCTCATCGATGAATCCGATGTGCTCGAGGTGAAATCCGCCATTAAGGAACAGCAGGATTTGCAGGCCATTTTCCCCCATTTTAAGGTTGGCCTCCTGCACGGTAAAATGAAATCGGCGGAAAAAGAGGCGGTGATGCAGGCGTTTAAGGATAACCAAATCCAAATCCTCGTTTCCACCTCCGTCATCGAGGTGGGCGTGGATGTGCCGAACGCCACCATCATGCTCATTGAGGGCTCGGAACGCTTCGGCCTTTCCCAGCTCCACCAGTTCAGGGGGCGTGTCGGGCGCGGGTCGGCCCAATCTTATTGTTTCCTGTACACCAATTCTTCCACGGAACTTACCTTCGCGCGGCTTAAAGCGATGGCCGATTACACGGATGGTTTTAAGCTGGCCGAAATTGATTTGCAGTTGCGCGGCCCGGGCGAAGTGTACGGCATCCGCCAGTCGGGCATCCCCGACCTTAAGCTGGCCAACGTGATGAACGGCGTACTCGTGGACCGCGTCCGCAAGGCGGCGGAGCATATTGTTGAAAAACTGAAAGACTATCCGTTATTGGCGGAAGCGCTGGAATCCATCCGGAAAAAGATGGAACAGGAATAAATTACCCGAATAACAAAAACCCCCGCCTTCGCCCCGACTAAGTCGGGCAGGCAGGGGTTTTATTTTTTGTCGAAGCAATGGGATTAGCCGGAAACACACATCACAGGATCACCGGACCCATCGGGATGGGTGCAGCCGCCATCATCGGTATACACTTCCGCGCCGACCGCGAGCACATAAACGCGGCTGACATCCCCGGAAGTATCCTGACAAATGTAATAACCGGTTGCTGCCGCGCTGTACGTGCTGCTGGGATCCATCGGGATTTCACGCAGGTAAGAAGGAACGAGGGTGGTGGAACAATCGTACGTGGTGGCCGTTACGGGAGTGCCGAGTTGCACAGCGCCATCGAAGGCGCCGCCGGCACCAAGGGGATCATCGCATTCCGGGATGGCTGTTGCCGCGCCGGGAGCCGCGCCCAATAGGCATTCCGGCAAAGCGCCGCGGGCCGTGGGGGAAGTTTGATATTGGTAAACAGCGCTTAAAATAGTGCCGATTTCCGATTTACGTTCGGAATCGTTGGCTTTGCCAAATTGCTGCGCGGGATTGACCGCGACTAAAACGATACCGGCAAGGATGGAAATGATGCCGATAACGATCAGGAGTTCAATGAGCGTGAACCCTTTTTTATTTATATTCACCATACGGTTGAAATGTTAAAAAAAGTACTTTTAAACAAAGTATACCACCCTACTCGCTATGGGCAAGGCGAAATTTATTTCAAAAACAGGCGTACCGTGAATTCGGCTTCGGCCAAAGTGTTTTGGGAACCGTCTTCCAAAGATTTATAATGGACATTAAAACTGATCCATTTGGCGATATAACGGGTATTGGAAAGTTCGTCCAAAGCTTTAAAGAAAAGGTCCTTGTTTTGCCCGATTTTAAGCTTCACGCCGTAATCCGCGAAATGGTCGATGAAAATTTGCTCCTCACGGCTTTTGATGGTGATTTCGGCTTTAGGGTCCACTGTGGTAAAAAGGCTTTCCAGAAGCGAAATGAAAGGGACCACTTCCTCATAGGGCGCGAACGCTTTTCTGTCCGCGTAATTATCTTCCGTGTCCTTAAGGGGTTCTTCCTCCATGCTGAGCAGGGATTCGAGGCCGGCATAAGTGGTTTTACTTCTTTCGATTTCGGTGTAAACCGCTTTTGCCCGTTTCCTGTAATGGAAAAAGGAAACGGTAAAGGTGATACTGAACAGCAGGAAAAGGACGCTCAAAATCGACAAGACCCGCAGCCAGCGGTTTTTACGGACCATCCCGATCATTTTTTTGTAGTGGATATGCATCATGGGGTTAAGAGGTTGGGGAGGGATTTTCGGGCGCGGGCGTCGAAGGCCTTTTGGGCCCGGTATTTTTTTCCTGCATCAGGCTTTCCACTTCTTCCTGTTTCATTTTTTCAAAGTCCGCGATGATTTCGTTTACGTTGAGAATAAGGTCAATGTGGATAAACCGTTCACCTTTTCCCACCAGGTTGGAGAGAGGGGAAATGATATTTGTGAAATAAGGGTCGTTTTCCAAGGCGATGATGAATTGTTCCGTTCCGTCGCGGTCGGCTGTTTTCGCGCGGAAATGCACTTCAACCTCTTTTTTCGTGTTGATTTCATAGGTGGCATTGACCATGCTCACCCCATTTAGATTGTAGCTGTCCAGTTTTTTCATCACCTGGCTTACGGGCACGGCATCTTTCATCAGGGAGTTGATCTGGTTTTCCATTTGGATTTTTTGCTGTTGGGCCTGCGCGGTTTGGGTGAGATAGGGGTTCTGCAGTTTTTCCGACCATATTTGGCTTTCCATTTCCCTGATTTCCGTGTCCACGTACGTGCGCAGGGTTCCCACGCCTGTAAGCAGCATGAAAAGAGCCAGAAAAAGGGAAACGCCGGCAAGTCGTTTGAACATAAAGGGGGTATAACGGACTACTTCAAGCTCCGTCTTTTTTTCGGGAGGCAGCAAATTGATATCCGCCTCTTCAGTTTCGGGCAGGACGACCCGAAGCGCCAGGCCGATCGCTTTGGCAAAATGAATTTCCCTCATTTCGCCCATCGAAACATAATCGAGGTTATCGATAACATTTTGTTCGGGAAAAGTGCTCTGAAAAGCTTCTTTAATCCCCGGCCCGCGTGAACAGGCGCCGATCAGGTAAATTGTTTTCAGGTTAAGGGCTTCTTCCGCTTCTGCCACGCGGATGAGGTTTTTCGCTTTCT
>JAFGNE010000061.1 GCA_016927155.1 Candidatus Peregrinibacteria bacterium | reverse complement strand
TGCCATAAGCCACAAAAAGGATGTCGGGCGAAGCGGCATTGACCAATTTTCGTATCTCATCCTCATCGGCCGTTTGGGGGGAACCCGCGAAACAGCCGGCGAAATTGGCTTTGGGATAACAGGCGCGCAAAATAGCGGTCGCTTTCTGGGCCACGCCCTCACGGGCGCCCAAAAAGAAAATCCGCCAGCCGTATCGCTGTGAAAAATCAACGATTTTATATAGCAAATCCGTTCCGGTAACCCTTTGGGGAAAAAACCGGCGGATTTTTTGCGGAACGAAAAAAATGGCGCCGAGCGAAGCGAAAAGCTGGAACCACCAACCCCAAAAATGTTTGGGCAGGGGCAGGCTTAAATAATAAGAAGCCCATAAAATGCCAATGCCGTCCGGGATGGAAAGGGCGGCGCCTTTAAGCACCGCTTTAAACCCATCATCTTTCGACGCGTTTAACACCATTTCGGGGTTCGGCGTTACCACATACGCCTTAGCGTTCATGGAGACCAGATCGGCGATTTGCGAAAGCGCCTCTTCGTAAGTGACGGGGTCAAAAGGCACGCCGGAAATTTTAACGCGTTCGCTCATTTTTTGCGGACAATCAATACTAAATTGAATGATCTCCAGAATGATACCCGATTGCCTTTTTTCGTGAAATAAAAATCTTCGAATTCCCATCGCTTATCGCTGAAGTAAGAAAGGAGCTCGGCGGGCAGGAACGCGTGGTAATAACGGGGGATGGGGTATCCGCCCCATTTAATCCATACGTCGTTCCAGGCGTATTTGAAACCGAAATGCAGGACAAAGCTTAAAACGGCCTTAACCAAAGGCTTCAGGTACTTCGGCTGGAACAGGTTCCAAGCCGTGAGGATAAAAATCCCATCGGGTTTCAGGGCATTGTAAATATCGTCAACGACTTTTTGCCTCAACTCCTTTGACGGAACATGATGAAAAGCGGCGATACAGAAAACATTATCAAACGCTTCCTCCGGCAGACGCAGGTCCATCATGTCAGCCAATTCAAACCGGGCATCGGGAAAACGGGCGCGGGCTTTTTCCAGCAAACGGGAATTATGGTCCACGCCCAAATAATCCACTTCCTTGGGCTTTGCCATTTCGTAAAGCCTGCCATTGCCGCAGCCCAAATCCAGCACGCGGCCGCCGTGGCGCACGAACGCCTCAAAATGGCGGAATTCTTCCCAGGGATTTTGGCGTGTCACATCAAATTCGGCCGCGATGGCCGCATAAGAAGCAAGCACCTGCCGCCGGATATGTTCAAGGACCTTTTGGCGCATGTTTTAAACTGCGCCCATTATAACATTTAACTGATGGTGGAACCGATATTGAAAAACGGCAGCATGACGGCAAGCAAAATGGAGCCGACGATGGCCGCCACAAAGAAAATCATGATAGGCTCGACCATGTTGGAGATGTTCCCTAGCGTATAATCGATGCTTTTGTGGTAATTCTTTTTGATCTTGGCGAACATGTCGCCGATAGAACCCGTGGTTTCGCCGATGTGGAGGAGCTGGGCCACCTGCAACGGGAAAAGCTTATTTTCCTTAAATTTCTGCGCTTTGATATCTTCAAGCCCCATGATTTCGCTCACCTCACGCCCCATGATGACGCCGTGACGGATTTCGGCCAGGGATTTTTGGTAATGCAAATTGCCGACCGCTTTTTCGGTGATCTCAAAGGCCTCGGAAATAAGCACGCCGCTTTTCATCAGCATGGCCATGTTGGAGGCGATAAGCATCAGGTTCTTTTCGCGGCTGAGCTTGTTCACGACAGGCATAATGGCAATGATGTTTTCCCAAATCATGCGTCCCTGTTTTACCCGGGTGAAAAGCAGCCATAAAACGAGCAGGCCGCCCCCGGTACCGATAAGGAGGGCCTGCCAATGGGCCGTGATGTACTGGCTCAGGTCGATGACCATCTGGGTGAAGCGGGGCAGTTCCTTATGCGCCTGGGAGTAAATGGCCGCCACTTTAGGGATAACGAAAACCAACATGCCGATGACCATGACAAGCGCCATGCCGATGAGGATGACGGGATAAAACATGGCTCCCGTGATCTTGCGGTAAAAATCCTGGTCGGCCTCCATTTCCTCGGTGAGTTCCGCGAGCACGGTTTTCAAATTGCCGGATTTTTCGCCGGCCGCGACAAGCGCCGACTGCATCTGCGGAAAAATATGCGGAAACACGGCCATGGTATCGGCCAAAGAGAGGCCCGTGTTGATGCGATGGGTCATTTCCGCGTACAGCTTTTTAAGGCCCTTGTGTTTTGTGGTGGCCGCAACCAGCGAAAGCGCGTCAATGAGCGAAACGCCCGACCCGATAAGCGTGGCCAGCTGGTCGAAGAAAAAAAGCCGCTCTTTGGTGGGCATCCGAAGCATCCGCATGGAAAAAGGCAGCGCCGCCACTTTCTCCTTTTCTTCAAAACCCTCTTTCTCGAACGCCGCTTTTCTTTTGAAAAGTTTTCCGAAAAAAAGCTCGGCTTCCAGCCAAAAATTGGCGAACGTGTCCCGGAGTTTTAAGGCGAAAGCGGTCATGGGGAATTAAAGGATTTTAAGTTCTTCCGTATAGCTGCCATCCAGGTCGCTGACTTCAAGGGTAAAACTGGCTGAGCCATCGGACAAATACTTTTTCGCGTAAGGCGCTTCAATAACCAATTGCGGAGACGATCCGTTTGACAGTTGCACAGTATTTTCCGGCTTTTCCCGCTCCAGGCTAAAGTGGATAAAACGGATGATTTCGGACCGGCCGCCGCTAAACGAAAGCCGATAAGCCCATTCGATTTCGGAGGAAGCCGTAAAATTAACGGTATCACTACCATCCTTTACCACTGTTCTTACTTCGATATCCCGCCCTTCTCCGTCTGTTTTGGTCAGTATTCCGTCGTAGCCGTATTGGATAATATTCGCGCCTGAAAACGTCAGCCCCGTAACCTTGTCCTCGGGCTCACTCACAATAACAAGGTAATTTTCGGTAAAATGGATGGTGTTCTTTTTGTAATCACCCCTTAGCGCTTCCATTTCGGCGCGCTTTATCACATCGCCGATGTACCCCGCCGCCTGCTTCACGCGCATGGTGCCGCCCATATAACGGACGCCGACAACGGCGGAAACGGACATGATCGAGATGATGGAGACGACAACTATTAATTCTATAAGCGAAAACCCTCCCTTTTTAGGACTTTTAGGACTATTAAGACTATGACGACTATTAGGATTTTTTTTGGAATCAATCAGGCGAAACAATAAATAAGCTGTTTTGTTAAGTAATTCCAAAAGCAAATCATAATCCCGTTTTTGTATATAGCCCAATTCATAAGCAAGATCCGCCTGGCAATCCGTTTCAGTTAAAGAGCTGAAAGCGATATTAAAAAAATTAAGGGCGTCTTGTTTTCCTGCGCGCTGGTTGCCTTCGGCAATATTGGACATAACGGATATGGCGGCTCTTTTGATTTGAGCCGATAATCCATATTTCTCTTCCGCGGGAAATTTGTTCGCCAGACAATAAATGTTTTTAGCAAGCGCTTTGGCGGTCTGCCATACAATAAGCTTCCGGAATGTTCCCTGATAAGTCGTCATGCATTTCTCGTAATAGTCGTAAAAGTCCTAAAAGTCTTAATAGTCTTAAAAATGTTACGCCATAACTCTCAGCGCTTCCTCAATAGTGATTTCACCCATGGCCGCCTTGTATAAAGCGTCCTTGCGGATAAGGATCATTCCCTCTTTCACCGCCTGCGCCTCGATCTCAACATGTGAAGCGTTGGCAATGATAAGCTGTTCGATGGCGGGCGACATTTCCATGACTTCAAAAAGGCCGATGCGCCCTTTGTAACCGGTATGATTGCAATGCTCACAGCCCTTGGCCTTATAGAAAAAAGCCTTTTCGGGGGTGATGTCGGTTTCTTTGCGCAACAGCTCATAATATTTTTCCGGCACAGGATAAGATTCACGGCAATAAGAGCACACTTGTTTGGCCAGGCGCTGGGAAATGATGACCTTTACGGCGGCGGTGATGAGGAACCTGTCGATGCCCATATTGAGCAGGCGCTGGATGGTGCCCACCGCGGAATTCGTGTGCAGGGTGGAAAAAACCAAGTGGCCGGTAAGGGCGGATTCAATGGCCAGCGACGCGGTTTTCTTGTCGCGGATCTCGCCCACCATGATGATGTCCGGGTCCTGGCGCACCAGCGTGCGGAGGCCGTCCGAAAAATCAAAACCGATATCGGGGTGGATCTGGGACTGGGTAGCGTCAGGGATTTTATATTCGATAGGATCTTCCAGTGTGGAGATATTGAATTCTTTGGCGTTGAATGTGGAAATCATGGAAAAAAGCGATGTGGACTTGCCGGAACCGGTGGGGCCTACCGCCAGGATCATGCCGTACGTGCCTTTCAGGTGCTTTTCGATCTTCATCAGGATGTTGGGCAGTACGCCAAGATCCTGCAGTTTCACCATTTTGGGGTTCTTTTCCAGCAAACGGATGACCACCTTTTCGCCGAACTGCGTTGGCAACACGGAAACGCGGAGGTCCACTTCTTTGCCATTATTCTCAAAACTGGTTTTGCCGTCCTGGGGCAAGCGGTGTTCATCGATTTTAAGGCCCGCCATGATCTTGATGCGCGCTACAATAGGATGGTGGAAAAGCTTGGTGAAAATCTTATAAAGCGCCATCGCCCCGTCAATACGGAAGTACACTTCAAATTTTCCTTCTTTAGGCTTAAAGTGGATGTCACTCGCATGCTTGCCAAGCGCCGCAGAAAAAATATCATCCACCACCTCCGGGATCGTGTCTTCATTGAAACGCTCTTCCTGGAGGGTGGTTTCACTCGCCTTTTGCAAAGTTTCGAGCAGGGACATTAAAAGGTATTTAGATATCTATTTATTATAGCAAAAAACGGGCGAAAAATCAATGGCTAAAACCGCCGGAACTTGTTAATCTTGGATCAAAGCAAAACAAATGCCCCTTCCCAATAGTCCCAATAGTCCCAATAGTCCCAATAGTCCCAACAAAAGAGGCGGTTTTTCCCTTATCGAGCTCCTTTTCGCCATGGTCCTGCTCTCCGTGGTGGTTATGGGCGTCGTCAAGCTCTCCACCGGCAACCTGGTTCTTTCCAATACGCTGAACAACGAATCCCAGGCCCACTTTCTGGCCAGCCAGGGTGCGGAGATTGTGGCGGCGCTGGGAAAGGGCGCGATATCGGGCCAATGCAATAATCCTCCTCCTTGCGATTGCGAAATTGCCCAAGCTAACGGTAATTACAGCCTTTCATGCTCAAACGGATCCGAGGAATTGGGCATTTTTAAGCGAAAAATCACGATCGAAACGGACGGCTTAACAGATGCCTACAAAGTCACTTCCATCGTGGAATGGGAAGACGGCGCCGGGCCACATACGGCCGAAGCCATGCGAATTATTTATTGATTATTTTGTAGTAAAATGATACTATAATTGTAGTAAAAATATACTACAAATGATCGACATCCGCTCCAAAATCGAAAAAGAATTGCTCGCTTATTATTTTTTAAACATAACCGCCAAACACTATCTGCAAGAATTGGCCCGTCTTTTAAAGCTGAACCCGGGCAACCTGGATAAAAAGCTAAAGCAGCTCGAGGAAAAAGGCCTCTTCCTTTCCGAATGGCGGGGCAACCACCGGGTTTATTTCCTGAACCGCGATTTTCCGCTTTTCCGGGAATATCAGCGCATTATTAACAAAACTTATGGCATTGAAGGAGAGCTAAAAAAGGCCCTGAAAACCGTTCCGAAAATCCAGGAAGCTTATATTTTCGGTTCCTATGCCGGCGGATCATTTGACTCGCTCAGCGATATCGATTTGCTTGTGATCGGCGAACATGACCCTCTTGTCCTTTCCAAAGCGCTGAATAAACTGGAATCCCGCTTCTCGCGCGAAATCAATGTGGTGGAAATGGCTCCGGATGAAAAAAACCCCTTTCTTGCCAAGATCCTTTCAGGTAACAAAATTCAAATCATCTGATGGAATTCACTTCCGATTTTTTCCAAAAAATGGTGTTCACCCCCGAACAGATTGAAAAATATCTGGAAAACGCCCGAAAGGACTTAAAAATAGCTGAAAAATCCGGCATGCCGGAGGTGATTTTCCACTTTTGCTACAACGCCGCCATCAAACTGGGAATTACTCTCATCGCCGGGAAAGGCTACAAAGTGCGAAGCATTCCCGGACATCACGTGAAAATCCTCGAAATCCTGGGAAAAACAACCGGCATGGAAGACGAGGCCAATTACTTCGACCGCGTCCGCCGCAAACGGAATATTGACCTTTATGAAGGCGGTTCCGGTTTCACGCGGAAAGAGGCGGACGATTTGCTAAAAGTGACACAATCATTATTTGAAAAAACCTATCGTAATAGTCGTAATAGTCCTAAAAGTCCTAATAGTCCCAATGGATTCACCCTTGTTGAACTCATCGTCTCGGTGGCCATCGCGTCCATTATGATGCTGGGCATGAGCGTGTTTTTTTCCGGCACCCTGCACAACGTGTTCCAAACCCAGGACCGCCTGGCAAAAACCCAGGGGCAGTTTGTGGTGAACGAAATTATAAGGGACAAATTCGCGAACCTGGAAACCCTGCAAGCATACAACACCGACTACGTCGTCATTAAAAACCGGATTACCAAAAACCAATTGCCTTTCAGCTACATCGGCAAAAACGGCGACAAGTTGGTATTTAAAGATTTTTTTGTGTTTAACGACGTGGAAACGGATGGCGGAGATATTTATTATGGAGATTCAGGAGCTGGAGCAATCCAAGAAGACGGCAACAATATAGTAACGCCACCTGCGAACTTCGCGGGTTTCGCGCGAGATGCTTCGGGAAATTTTTACGTCGCCCTGCCCGCGGAAAATAAAGTGGTGAAATGCAATGGCGAAGGATGTGACACAACCTCACTGGTCGCCGGACTGAATAACCCGATGGACGTGGAAACGGACGACGCCAACCTTTATATTTCCGATTCGGGAAACAATCGGGTAATTAGCGTGCCGATAAATAACGGCGATACAACCGTTTTAGCTGAAAACCTCAATTTTCCCACAGGTTTGGCAATAGACGGAGATTATCTTTTTGTGGCAGACACCCTAAACAACCGTGTCATCCGCGTGGATAAATCCGATGGCAATAACCTGATTGTAATAGCGGGCGAAGGGGATAACGCCGATTGCGACAGCTCCGCCCTGTACTGCAAACTCAACCTGCCAACAGGCCTGTTTGCCGACGGTACAAACAAGGCACTTTATATAGCGGATACGGGGAGCGATAGGATTTTGAAGATGTGGGATCCGGGCACAATCGTTAAAACCGCCGTACCGGTTAAGTTGGATTACAAAAATGATATTCTTCTTAACCACTTGAAAATTACATTCTTTGGCGAAAATAATTTTGTGACCGCTCCTGTTATCGCATCAACCGACTTACACAAAGGAGCTTATTCCGTTAATGGACAAACTCTTACCTATAACCTTTTCACAAGTCTTGCGTCCAACATCATCATCCAATGTACAGGCGACCCACCGTGCACACTGCAAAATTTCGCCTCAATGCAAGTAAACGATGATCTATTTAACAATAATGATACTGTTAAATTCACCACAAAACCGGACGACACCTATACCATCACGTCAGGAGCCGGAACACCCGATTATACCTATTCAATTATTGGCGACACGACCGCCCACTCGGCAGAGGAGAATGTTTATTTAGCTAATTCGATTGTACAGAAAACAATAAATACAACCGACATTATTACAATTGATTTAAGTAGCATTTACTCAAGCCCCTTGCCTAATTTTAGTAGTGCAAAAATCGAATTTTATAAACAAGATAACCCTGTGATTCCGGATTTTGTGAATTATGTGATTAATAGAAATGGAGATAGCATCATCGGTGGAGTTGAAGATGAAATCTTGCCGTTGTTAACCAGCCTTCATTTTCCAACAGGGTTGAGTTTAATATCCAGTGGCTCACCTCCCATAACTCAAAACCTTATTTTTGCCGATAGCTTTGCAGACACGGAAAATGAAATAAAAAATTACGCTTTTAGCGGCAACCCAACACCGATTCAAAATATCGATCCGTTTTCATTCAATTTCACAAATTTCGATTACACCAGCGACTTCACCTTAAATACCGGCGGCCTCACTTTTACAAAAACTCCGGACAACAAGATCCTCCAAGCCGTCATTACGGCCGTGGTGGATAGCGAAACAACGCCGCCGACGACCCAAACCTACACCCTAAACGCCGCGTTATAATGCCCCATCGTAATAGTCCTAAAAGTCGTAATAGTCCTAAAAGTCCTAATAAGAGGGGCAGTATATTGATATGGACCGTCCTTCTCGGCGTTGTCCTCACCTCCGTGTTTTTCTTTTTCGCCATGCGCCTGCGCATGAACGCGGCCGCCCAGCGCGATACCATTATGTTCCAAAACGCCAAAGCTTATGTGGAAAGCTACGCGGGCTATCTGGAAGCGAACCCAACCGAGGGGACAATTAATTTCGGCGGCATCACGGGCACGCTTGCCAAAACAGGCTTTGAGTTGGAAGGTTTTTTGGATAGCGGAAAAAGCGCAACATATAATTTTACCGGCTCTCTTATAGTGGAATGGAATAAATGCCCCGGGAGCATGGAGGGCGATTTGCTTGTGAAAGACGGTGAAAACGAATTGCCTGCATTCCTCCATTCCGGCACTCCTTGCAACGGCATAACGTACGCGGATTCCACGTCTATCTCGGTTGCCAACGCGAATTTTACTTTAACCGCCATCAACGCCCCTTTTTATTACCGCCTGACAAGCAAAAGCGGTGCGCCGCTCATGGATAACAAATGGCGCCTGCATTTGAAGCACCCCCTGGAATACGGCAAAATGGTTGAAATTGAGCGCGAGTTCCCTTAAAATATGGCTTGATTAAATAAAAACCCCAAAACCATGACCCATCCCAATAGTCGCAATAGTCTTAATAGTCCCAATAGTCCCAAGAAAAGCGGTTTTTCCCTCGTCGAACTGCTCGTGGTGGTTACCATTATCGCCATTCTTTCCGTTGTGGCGTATACGGCAGTGAGTGGTCAAACAGGAAAAGCGCGAGATGCTAAAAGGAAAGAAGCCATTAGCCAAATACAGTCAGCATTGGAGATATATTTTATAGAAAATAACAATACTTATCCTACTGAATTGGACGACGAGAACACTAACAACCCTGAAACAGATCTGGTGCCCAAATACATGCCAAAAATGCCAAAAGACCCTGTGACCAATAATAAATATTCTTATGTTGTAAGCGGTAAAACATATCAAATTGCTGCAACATTAGAAGAAGACGGAACACCAAAAGCTTATGTGGTAGGCAATTCAACTACGGATTTAATTAATGGAATAGGTACACCTTCATGTGGGAAAGTAATTGATAATGGTTCCTGTTTACCCTATGCCCTTTAATATTAATTAGTCTTACGTCATGAAAAAACTCCTCCTTTTTTCCGTGCTCTCTTTCCTTCTGCTTTCCGGCTGCGCCAAAGGCGGTGTGGATGAGATCGCGGATGTTTACCAGGGTTCGCCCGAACAATTTGCCAATAACTTAGTCGATATGAGCGATTTTGACCAAACGGCCCTGCCCCAGGCGGGCGATAAGATCATTGTGATGGAAACCTCGATGG
>JAFGNE010000060.1 GCA_016927155.1 Candidatus Peregrinibacteria bacterium | reverse complement strand
CCTCAATGGCTTCGCGAATCTTTTTGACCATGACCTCTTCGCTGGGCAGTTGGACGGCGGAAAGGTCGGGACCGGTTATCGCCGCGCCCTGCGCGGCGCCCCCGCCCCCCGCCTTAATGTCCCCTTTTTCACCGCTTTCCCCTTCCCTTTCGGAAACTTTTTCTTTGGGCTTCTCGGCACCGGCCATCACTTCCGCCACTTCACCTTTTATCCCTTCCGCGCTTTGCTGGACTGTGGCGGCGCCTTCCGCCGCTTTTTCAGCTTTTTTACGCGCGATAAGCGCTTCAACCGATTCGGTCAAAGTGGTTTTTTTCGGGGCCGCTTCAGAATGGTTATTGGCTTGGGGGCTCATCTTGTTTATTATATCACTTTTTGGCTAACCGTACAATGACGGGCACTTGCGTTTAGTGTATCATAAACCTCCTTCCAACCCAAAATTGACCCTTACCTGGCAAATTGATACATTGGTATTTGTGAAATGACCCCTATGAAAACTTTTTATTCTTCCGCTTTTGTCAGCCTGATCCTCGCTTTTTTCCTTTTCTTGAGCGCGAAAAGCGAACCGATTATAATCCGGCAGGGGGAAAACCACCCTCCGTTTTCAACAATCCTGGCTCCCGCCGAAGGAGAGGAAATATTTGAAAACACCTTCCTTTCGAAGCCGCTGGAAATTGAACTTTACGATGATTTTTATTGTGACGCCTGCGACCATTTCGCTTTAAACGCCCTCAGGCAGCTTAAAGCGGATACGATGGATATCGGCAAAGGGAA
Source organism: Candidatus Peregrinibacteria bacterium (assembly GCA_016927155.1). Lineage (GTDB taxonomy): Bacteria > Patescibacteriota > Gracilibacteria > UM-FILTER-43-11 > UM-FILTER-43-11 > JAFGNE01. The sequence continues at coordinate 13,960 of JAFGNE010000060.1, read as the reverse complement.
TCTCCGCGTGTTTTTCGGTCCGCCGGAAACGGATGAAAAGCGGATGACGGCCGTCATGGCCGTAAAATGCGCCGGCGACCAGGGAAAATTCTGGGAACTTTATGAAAAAATCCATGAAGAAAAGCCCGAAGGCCGGAAAACGATTGATCCTCTCGCCAAATCGCTGAAAATCGACATGGCCAAATACGCCCAGTGCATGGAAAGCGAAAGGTACCGCGAAGAAATCGGCATTGAGCGGGAACAGGCCGCCGAAAAAAAGGCGTTCCACAGGCCCACCCTGCTGATCAACGGCTACCGCCTGATTGGCGATCAGCCCATCGAAAATATCAAAAAGGTCATTGATGAAGCCACGCGAAAACCCCCTAACTTATAAATTTATGGAAGACTGCATTTTCTGCAAAATCCTTAACAAGGAAATCCCCACGGAATTCGTTTACGAAAACGAAGATCTGGTGGCCTTTAACGATATCCATCCGCGCGCCAACACCCACATCCTTATCGTGCCGCGGAAACATATTGAAACGATCAAGGACCTTAAAGAGGACGAGCGGGATGAATTGCTTGTCGGCAAAATGGTGCTGGCCGCGCGCGACATCGCCAAAAAGAAAAACCTGGACGGCTATAACCTGGTTTTCAACGTCGGTCGTTCCGCGGGGCAAATCGTTTTCCATATCCATTTGCACCTGATGTCGAATGGATAAAGGTATCCTCTACATCATCGCCACGCCAATAGGAAACCTGGCCGACCTGACGTTCAGGGCGAAGGAAATTTTGGAAACCGTGGATCTTGTCGCCTGCGAGGACACGCGCCACACCGCAATCCTTCTCAATCATTACGGTATTAAAAAACCGCTCACTTCTTTCCACAGCCATAGCGGAATAACGAAAATGGACAGGATCATCGGCGATTTGCTGGACGGCAAAACCATCGCGCTTGTTTCGGACGCCGGCACACCCGGCATTTCGGACCCCGGCTATGTGCTGATCCGGGAAGCGCTGGCAAGGGGGATAAACGTGATCCCGATCCCGGGCGCAAGCGCCGTGATCACGGCCTTGTGCGCCAGCGGGCTGCCGACGGACAAATTCCTTTATCTCGGTTTCCTGCCCGTGAAAAAAGGCCGGCAGACGCTTTTTAGGAAAATCGCGGAGAGCGAGTACACCGTGGTGTTCTATGAATCACCGCACCGGCTGATTAAGACGTTAAACGAACTAAAAGCGCACCTGAAACCCGACGCAAAAGTAACCGTGGCCAAAGAACTGACGAAAATCTACGAAACATTCCACCGCGGAACCATCGGCCAAATACTGAAACAGCTCCCCGCCGGAAAACCAAAAGGCGAATATGTGGTTATGGTTTCGAACTGATTTCCTTCAAATACTCATCCGGCACGTATTCAATCGGCAGTAAGTCGAGCGGCAAATAGCCGAGCGGGTTCACCGGTTTGCCCTTGTAGTGGACTTCGAAATGAAGATGGGGGCCGGTGGTTTGCAGGCCCGCGCCCCTGGTGCCGGGGGTGCCTCCGGTGCGGCCGATGATTTCGCCTTTTTTCACGACGCTTCCCGCCTGGGCGATGATCTCGGAAACGTGGCCATATACCGTAACCAAATTGTGCTTATGGGCCAAAATGATGTAACTGTAGCCCATGCCGTTGTTTTTGGTCTGGAACACGTAACCGTTGGCGGGCGCGCGGATGAGCGAACTGTGTTCGGCGCGGATATCAATGGCGTAATGCGTGCCCCATTTTTTCGGATAAGCGGGATCCAGGAAATACGCGGTAATTTTATCCGGTTTTACCGGCCAGATAAAAGGTTTTTCCGTCTTAAATTCTTCGGGCGTTTCCGAAATTTCTTCAGGGTGCACGGCCGGCAATAATTCCAATGGCGTTTCCATGACGGACGGCACCATTTCCGGTTCGGTCCGCGCGGGTTCAACAGGCGCTTCCGCGCTCACGGCATCTTCAAGGTCGCCGTCCAATTCCGCCAGTTTCGCCTCAATCATCGCCTTGTTCTCCTGTAAATTCTGGATGGCGATAGCGGCATCCAATTGCTGCTGTATGGATTGCTCGAGGAGCAACTGGTATTTTTCCTCCTGCCCCTGCGTTTCCTCCAGAATGGCTTTTTTGGCCAGCTTGTTCTCTTCCAGTATTGATTTTTCCCGCGCCAAAGCGTCGTAAAGGTATTGCAAATCGGCCTGTTCCTGTTCAATTTTCACGCGCTTGTCTTCCAGTTCGCTGTCCGCCTTTTCCAAGTCGTAAAAAACCTTGCGGCCCGTCCTCTCCATGATCCTCACGTATTCCGTCCCGAGCAAGTTTTCGCTCACACTGCCTTCGGCCAAAAGCAGCTTCAGGGTGCTACTGCCATCGCTATAAAGGTCGAGATATTGCTGTTCTTCGCCATACAGCAGGCGGATGTAATCCACGACAATTTTCTGCTGGATGGCGAGTTCGATCTGACTGCGCTGGGCCTGGAACATGAGGTCTTTGATCTGGATCTTTTTTTCGGCCACCAGCAACTCGACTTTCGTAATCTTATCCCGCGTAGCCTGGATTTGAGTGTTTAAAAGCTTAATTTCGTTCCGGAGCGAATCGGCCTGTTCACGGAGAGGAGCAATACCCTGTTCGGCTTCGGCGATTTGGGCTCTCAGCTTTTCAAACCGCTTTTGCTGCTCCGCCAGATTCTCCATAATGCCCTCCAGTCTTTTTTCGGTAAAAGATTTTTCCCCTCCCAAAGTGTCGATGACGCTTTGGCGGTACTCGTCAAACGATTCTCCCGGCGGCACATCAAGCGCCGTTTTTTCGGCCATTCCCGTTACGGAGGAAGCCTGGGCCTCTTCCAGCGCCCCCCCATCTTCCACAAATTCTCCGCGGGAATCCAAAATGCCGAAATTAGTGACTTCAAGGAGGTCTTCGGTGTAATCGATTTCAGGCGCCGCGGGTTTTTCCGCCCCTTCGACATAAATAGGCTCCACGGGAATTTCAAAATCAGGGATCACGGGGTTGGCAAAAACAGCCTGGGAAACCGCGGTATTCCCGAAAACGACGGCCACGGCAAGCCACAAAACGATTGCCCGGTTTTTACGCTTCCTGAAGGCCAAAAAGGGTTGATTAAATAATCTTTTTTTAGAAGGGAAATGCTTTCTTCGATTAAAAATTTTCTTCGCAAATTTTCATCTCAGAATCCTCCGCTTTTCCGCCTCTGGCGGAACCGCTTCGGACCGCATTTCTCGCATCTTATTATTATACCAAAAAACAGCCTTGCGAACAAGGCTTCTTGGCTAAACGAAAAGCAAAACAATGTTGTCGCCAAGGCTTCGCCTATGATAAATTAAACATTAATTAAGGAATATAAATAAAATGATAGGTTATTTAAGCGGGCTCATCATCGACAAAGACGAAAAGCACCTTTTGGTGCTGGCCCAGAGCGTGGGATACAAAGTGGCGGCCACAACCGACCTTCTGGCCATGGCGCAAATCGACCATAAAATCCAGCTTTTCATCCACACCACAGTGCGCGAGGATGACATCAGCCTGTACGGGTTCGCGAAAAAAGAGGAACTGAAATTCTTCGAACAGCTCATCGGCGTTTCCGGCGTCGGCCCCAAAACCGCCCTGGAAATCCTTTCCACCCCCCTCCATCTCACGCAGCACGCCATTGTGGCGGAAGACGCCGCTTTCCTTTCCAAGATCAAGGGGCTTGGCAAAAAGACGGCGGAACGGCTGGTCCTGGAACTTAAAAACAAGGTATCGCCGGCTTATACCAAAAGCGGCAAACGCGCGCCCGCGGTAAACGAGGAGGCCATCCAGGCGCTGGAAAGCCTGGGGTACGCGCGGTTCGAAGTGGTGAAAGCCATGGCGGAGCTCCCGCGCGAGATCAAAGAAACGGAAGAAATCGTGAAATATTTCCTGAAAACGGGAATATAACCGTTTCACCAAACCCACCATGATCAAAATAAACCGCCAAAATATTTTAAAGGCCAAAATCGGCCCTAAAAACGGCATGGAGCCGGCGGTTTTGCGCGAACTCTGCATGGCCAAACAGCCTTTGGTGGCGGCGGTTTTACGCTCGGCGGGCAAAGAGGGTTATGGTTTTTTGAAATTGCCGGACAACGCGAAACTCCTGAAACAAATCCAAACGTTCGCCGCCGCGCAAAAAAAATACAAATGGGAAAATATTCTGGTCTTGGGCATCGGCGGTTCGGCGCTGGGGGTTACAGCCATCAAGGAGGCATTGCTTGGCTGTTTCCACGATGTTTTCAGGAAACCGCGCCTGCTGGTTTTGGATAACGTGGATCCCGTTTTCATCACCGACGCGGCGGAGCGTCTGGATATGAAGAAAACTTTGTTCGTGGTCATCTCCAAATCGGGCACCACCGTGGAGCCGATGGCGCTTTTCGCGCTCGCCAAAGAAAAAATGATGAAAACGGCGGGGAAAAACTGGAAAAAGCATTTTGTTTTTATTACCGATCCCCGCGTTGGGCTGCTTCGCGAAATAGCGGGTAACGAAGGCATCGCCGCCTTTGAAGTGCCGCCGAACGTGGGCGGCCGCTATTCCGTGCTGTCATCCGTGGGCTTACTGCCCGCGGCCCTGGCGGGGCTGGACGCTGCCGGACTTTTAAAAGGCGCCAAAAAAATGCGCGGCCTTATCGCGAAAGCCAAAGGCGAAGAAAACCCCGCGCTCCTGCTCGCCGCGCTCCAGCATTATTTCGACAAGGAAAAAAAGAAGCCGATGACGGTTGTGATGCCTTATTGCAATGAACTCTGGCGCGTGGCCGACTGGTACAGGCAATTGCTCGCCGAAAGCATCGGCAAAAACGGCCATTCGGGCCCCACACCTTTAAGCGCGCTTGGCGCCACCGACCAGCACTCGCAGGTGCAGCTGTGGAACGAGGGGCCGGACAACAAGTTTTTCATCTTCCTGCGCGTGATTTCGCAAGCCGCGGATTTGAAAATCGGGAAAATCCTGCCGAAGCCGATGGACTTTTTAAACGGCAAAACGCTGGGGCGGATTTTGGACGCTTCGTATAAGGGCACGAGTGAATCCCTCGCCAAAAACGGCCGGCCGAATGTGACTTTGGAAATCCCGAAAACGGACGCGGAAACGGTTGGCGCGCTCTTTATGCTTTTTGAATTTCAGGTGGCGCTCCTTGGCCTTATGTACGGCGTGAACGCCTTTAACCAGCCCGGCGTGGAGCACGGGAAACAGATCACCAAAAAAATATTATCAGGCCGATGAACAAAAAAGCTTTTACCATCGCGGAGCTTATCCTCGTGATCGCCATTATCGGCATCCTGTTCGGCATCGCGGGGAACACGTACAGGAACCAGCGCAGCCGTTATGAATTCAACGACTCGCTCCAGCGTGTCATCAGCCTGATCAACACGGCGAGGAATTACGCGGTAACCAGCCGGTCGGCCTACGTGGGCAACGTACCGACCATTCCGCCGGAAGGGTACGGGGTTTACATTGAAAAAAGCGCCACGGCGGGAGGCTCCAAAATTATCCTTTTTGCCAATACCGGTTCGGACAATAACAAATATGACAACACGGATGTTATTGAAGAAACCTACACCATCCCCAAGGCGACGGTTTTCGAAGCGCTAACGGGCGACGTGAGTGGCACAAGTAAAGCCGTGATTATCTTCCGGCCGCCTTTGGCGGAAGTGTTTATAGGGAGCGTGGCGGATGGAACTGTTACGGAGCAGGAAAACCTGACCATTAGCCTTTATTCGGTGGAAACGCCTAAAATCCAAAAACTAGATGGGGAAGGAAATCCTGTACTGGACGGCGAAAATCATCCTGTCATGATCCCGCCGCCAGCCGCTGTAAGGCATATCAAAATCAATAAAACCGCGGGTTTTCCCGAACTGATTACCGGCAACCCCTAAGCGCCATGATATTTTTCCGCAACACCAAAGGCGAAACAATCGCCGAAACCGTTATCGCGCTAACGGTGCTTTCCATCGGCATCGCCCTTTCCTCGGCTCTTATGGCCAATTCCCTGCGCAACATCAACACTTCCAAGGAACGCGTGATCGCCACCAACATCGCCCGCGAGGGGCTGGAAGCGGTGCGCAACATCCGCGATACCAACTGGCTGAAATTCAGCGGCAAACGGCGGCAATGCTGGAACCATATGCCCGCGGCCCTTTTAAACGACGTGTGCGCCGATAACGGCAGCGACTGGATCCAACCGGGCACTTATATTGTTTACCGCGATGAGGATTTTAGGTGGAGGCTGAAAGCGGTAGGGCAGCTAACAGGCCAAAAACGCTGGCTCCCATCTGACTTCCTGCCGAATCCTCCTGCTGACACACCCGCCGACTTTGACGCCAGCCTGCTTTTCACCATGGACATTGATGAAACGGCGGATTCCGATAACAGCTGTTACGCCGTGCCCCGCCCCGCCAATTGCCTAACGGACGACGCGGATATTTTTAACCCCAAAATCCATTACCAAAATATGCCGACCGCGCCCGCCGTAAATGATGTTTTGGGTCGCGCATTGGCTAAACCGACGCCTTTTAATAGGCTAATTAAAATCGATTATCTGACGAATGACGGGACGTTTGTTGCCAACGGCGCGCTGGCCGACGCGCACAACCGCATGCTCGTCACCTCCACTGTAACCTGGGGCGGGCAGGAAAAAGGCGTGGAGCTTAAAACCATACTCACCGACTATTTCGGCCGCGAAAATTTAACTAATTAATGAGCAATTTATTTTGTAAAACCAGCGGCTTCCACGAGTCACGAATCACGAGTCACAAATCACGAGCTGGTTTTACGCTCGCCGAATTGATGATCGCCACCACGGTGCTCGCGCTCCTTCTTGTTTTCGCGGCGGCCTTTTACAACAATTTTTTCGGCACGGTGCGCAACTTAAAAGCGGCCAACCAGGTGTACGAGGAGAGCCGTTTTCTGATGAACCGCATTTCCAAGGAAATAAGGAACGGCACGGTGGACTACGAGGAATACCACAACCAGAAAGTCAATTTTTACGGCTTCGGCCGGAACACGACCTTCGGGCAGAACTACTGCCAGTACAGCCTGCAATTTTACTCGCCCGGCCCGGACGGCGAAATCGGCACCACGGACGACGAAAGCACAGGCGTAAGGAATCCCCTTTCCCCCGCCCCGCTGGAGGAAGCGATACAGGAAAAACTCTTTTTAATCGACATCAACGGCCGTAACCGCACCTACATAAAGCGCGTGGTGAAAGAAGACGGCACCGGCCGCGTGGGGCTTTTGCGCCTGGTGGGCCAGGATTGGGGCATTAACCATGATCCCGATAACCCAGACGAAGGGCAGGGCGACGGGCTGATTGATACATGGACCTGCGCGGACGGTTTCACTTGTGGAGCGGACGGAACCGTATCGGACGACAGTTTCGTGGATATCTCGCCGGCGGCGCTGGATATTGTGGACCTTAAGTTCGTCATCGCGCCCATGGACGACCCGCGCAAGGCATATAACACGCAGGATATCCAGATCCAGCCGCACATCACCATCAAACTGATAGCGCGGGCGGGCAAAAAAACTGCGGCCCAACTTGCCGGCAACGCGCCAGGCATCGTTTTGCAATCCACCATTTCCGCCCGCGCGTACAACGAGATCATCACGAAATGTAATTTGAAAGAATGCATACCGGGAAGCGAAAAAGCCTGCCCCAAAACGGAAGGGGTGTGTGGCCCTGTGGACACGCCCGCGCAGCAGACCTGCGTTAATTACATCTGGCCGGGATGCACGGCAGAGACTTATTCAAACCATAGCGCAGATTACGAAGACGGTTCAGAAACCGCTTCCTGCGCTGCCGATAACGCCAATTGCAAAGAAACCCTCTGCAAAGACAAAAAAGACAATGACTGCAACGGCCTAACCGATGAAGAGGATCCTGTGTGTAAAGAATATCTGTGCAACGACGGGAAAAACTTAGGCACCACCGGCGAAGCGTGTATTGATGTGGGTGATGTGGGAAGCATTTGCTACTTTATCCGTCCGCTGGAAAAAGACCCGATAACAGGCCAGCCCAAAGAAACCTCGTGTTTTGACGGCTATGACAATGATTGTGACGGAAAAGCGGACCAGTTTGACGAGGATTGCCAGATACAGATTTGTAATAACGGGCAAAAAGATACCAGCTTCGTGGCAGATAGTTATACGCCAAAAAATTATCTTGGCGGAGCAACTTATGACTCTAACTCATCCTTGAATGAATCCTGCATCGATGTAGGCGGTATCTGCGCCTTGGCTGATGCCCCCATCCATCCCAAAGGTGATACGGAAATAAGCGCCTTGCTTTGCCCCATAGACGAACGGACGGGCGAAAAACTCCTTGCCTGCCAAAACCGCCTTTGCACCGACGGCCTGGATAACGACTGCGACGGAAATGCCGATGAATTCGATGGTGATTGCGTTCCCGTCCTTTGCACGAATAAGGAACAGAATTGCGACCTCGCGCCCAAAAATTATAATTCCGATACGGATAAATGCGGCGCGAACACATCGGATTTTTCCTGCACGCGAGGCTACCTTGTGCCCTACCAAAACCCCAACAAGGCGGACTGCCTGGCGAACAATGAAGCCCAAATCCCCGACACCACGGGTAATGAGGCGGCCGTGGATGTAGGCGGGATCTGTCAGGATTTTGTGCGGGTGGTCGGCGAAGGGGCGGATCGCCGTTACATTTCCCATGCCGTTGTTGACGCGGAAAATGCCGGTTTCTCGGGCACTTTTGAAGGCACTGGTTTCACCATAACTCCCGCGCAAATGTGCGCGGACGGCCTGGATAACGACGCGGATGAAAATACAGACTGGCAGGACTCGTCCTGCTGCCCCAACGCAGACGGGGATCTTTTCCTTCCTTACGATGTGAGCAACCCGGATGGCACCTGTTTTCCGTCAGACCTCTTGCCCAGCGGACAGCCGCGGCTTTTCGACTGCAACGATTCCGACCCCGCCCTCCATCCCGACGCGGATGAAATCTGCGATAACGCGGTCTATCCCGACACGTACGGGATCGTATTCCTCAGGGGCCAGCCTGTTGATAACAATTGCAGTTTCCTTAACGAAAAAACTTCCAGCGCGTGGGACAGGGATGATCCTGCCTGCTGTGTGGATACCGATGATGACCACTTTGGCACCGCGCTGGCTTTCATTTACAAAGCATCAACGTTAGAAGGAGCCTCCGTGGGCTGTTACGGCGAACCTACCAAGAACCGCTCCTGGCCCCAACCCGACTGCAACGACACCGATTCCTCCATTAATCCGGGCGCGTTTGAACAGAGATCAACGCCTGTGGCCGATGGAAAACCGAATAATTTCTGCGTGGCGCCTTACCTTCCCTGCAACGCCTGTTTCAACCAGGACGCTTCGGGCTCTCCGGTAAACGACGATTGCTTCGAGCAGGAAATCGACGACCCTGAAAACGCGGGCCAAAAAATCACGGTCCAGCGCGCCAACCATATTGACTGGTACAAGGATAAAGACGCGGGCTGGTTTTCCGCTTACCTGGGAAAAGCGGTAACTTTAAGCGGCATTTCCGCGGCGGCGGCTTACAAGCTTTATGAAAACGACTGCTGTAATTTGGCGGGTCCCGAAATCTGCGATGACGCGGCAGGGAGCGACGAGAACTGTAACGGCCTTGAAGGCCTGGGCGACTATTTCTGCCGCTTTGCGGACGGCATCAGTTTCTTCGATAATTTCAGCGGTCCCGCGGGCTCTTCCAAGCCCCAGCACGTTATGCCAAAAGGCAGCGGAACGGATGATGATATTGTGTTTAATACCACTGCCGGAACCGTTTCCATTACCAACGCCACTTTTGCGGACCAAACGGTTACCAGCGACACGCTTTCCCTGCTAAACCTGGCTTTGTGCGAGAATGGTTACAGCGTGAAAACCGAAGCCGGCGAAACGCCGAACGGCGGTTCCATCCGCTACCAGCTAAGCGATGACGGCGGCGCGAACTGGACGGCCGAATTCTCCGCGAACACCGTAACAACTTTTCATAACCCCACTGATAAAAACCTCCGTTGGCGCGCTCTACTTTCCGGCGACGGCGGTACCGGCGTTCCTATCCTTTCCGGCATTAAGTTAACCATCACCTGCCTGCCATGAACTTAAATGCAAGACTTTTGGGACTATTAAGACTTTTAAGACTATTAGGATGGAATTCCACTCCTAATAGTCGTCATAGTCGTAAAAGTCCTAATAGTCCTAAGGGAGTTTCCCTTCCCCTCGTCATTGGCCTGACTTCGCTCCTGATGATCGCTTCGGTGGCCACTTCGGAACTTGTGCTGCGCGCGCTAAAGGCCGCCCGCAACGTGGAAGCCGCCGACAGGGCCTACTTTGCCGCCGAAGCGGGAATCGAGGACGCGCTTTATGAACTTGCCCCCCGCTTCACGGGGTACCAAACCCCCGCGCTGACGGAAGACGATGTGCGGAAAACGGATTTATTCGGCACTGCCGGAGGGCCTTCCTGGGAAAACAAATGGGCCGTGGAAAGCCGCGCCGCGCCTCCTTACACCGGCCAGCTTATTGCCAAACAGAAACTGATTGTAAGTTTATTCAACGATGACAGCACTAGTAATGTTTCAGCTAATGCCATTAATGCCGCTGTTCTGAACTCGAACGACATTGTCACTTTCAATCCGGGCAATTTCTCCGTCACTTTCCGCGTGCCGTTTGATAAAGATACGAATAATGACGGAATCAATGATAGTTATTCAGATGTTTTCACCAGTGCCGGCTCGGCGGCGTTAACCATCGATAATGACGGGGATTTAGGCTACAGCATCAACGGTCCCACGGGCATCAACGGACTCAATGAGGACGGCCTTTTGGATACCAGCAACAGCTGCGGTGCCGGGTTTCCTCCTGCCGATGCCGATTGCGACGGCCGCGAAAACGAAGATAGCGAAGAAGACCCTGTGATTTACTGGAAATTCAGCGACGATAAGGGGCATAGCCTGATACCGATAAAAGGGTGCATAGACGACGTAGCCCCGCTCCCAGCGGGAGGTAGCCAGTTATGCGAAAAGAATTTTAATGCCATTCCGGGCACTCTTTCTGTAACATTAAATGGTGCTATCGAAGGAGTAAATGAAAATAATACTTCTGAAACCGTTACGGTTTTCCTTTCCAGGGTCGCTCCCGGAGGCGCAAACAATAAATTGCAGGCGGAATTTTTCACGGTAGCCCCTATGGAACAGGCCTATGAAGACAAAGACATAGGAATTGTTAAAAAACAGCCCATCCCTTATTTTGAATATTCCGTTAGTTCGGCCCAAGACCCCATGCCCCTGCCTTATTTCACCATTAAATCTGACGGCTGGTACCAGGATTTCAAACAATCGATCACAACAACGGTTATGCCCAAAACAAGCGCGCCGCTGTTTGAATTCACGATTATCCAACAACAATAGTTCAAGGGGAAAATTCAAGCTCAAGGGAATGCCCCTTGAACTTTACGCTTGAACTTGAACTATTTCACCACAATATTCACCAGCTTATTCGGCACGTAGATTTTTTTGATGACTTCTTTTCCCTCGATGAACCGTTTCACGTTTTCATCCGCCAGGGCCTCTTTCACGGCGTCTTCTTCGGAAATGCCGATGGCCACCTCTTTTGTGCCGCGCACTTTGCCGTTCACGGAAAACACGAGTTCGAAAGCCTCATCAATTGTCAGTTTTTCGTCATACGCGGGCCACGGCTCATAGGCCAACGTCGCTTTGTGCCCAAGCTGTTTCCAGATTTCTTCGGCCATATGCGGCGCGAAAGGCGCGAGGATGAGGACCAGTTTTTTCAGGAGCGTCTTGCTCACCGTTTTTTCCTTCATCACCTCGTTGGCCAAAATCATCATCTGGGAAATGGCGGTATTGAAACGGAAGTTTTCAATGTCCTCGCCCACTTTTTTGATGGTTTTGTGGAGCAGGCGGTTCAGCGCGTCCGGCGGTTCGCCTTCAACAATCTCCATTTCCTCCGCGATACGCCAGACTTTCTGCAAAAAGCGGAAACAGCCTTCGATGCTCTTGGTACTCCAGGGTTTCACCGCGTCGAACGGCCCCATGAACATCTCGTACAGGCGTAACGTGTCGGCGCCGTAGCGTTTGATGACGTCGTCGGGATTCACCACGTTCCCGCGGGATTTGGACATTTTTTCGCCGTCTTCGCCCAAAATCAGCCCCTGGTTCATCAGCTTTTGGAAAGGCTCTTTATCTTTCACAAAACCCAGGTCGAAAAGCACCTTGTGCCAAAAGCGCGCGTACAGCAGATGCAAAACCGCGTGCTCGGCGCCGCCCACGTACAAATCGACGTTCATCCAGTACTTTTCTTCCTTGGGGTCGCAAAACCTTTTCCTGTCCCACGGGCTTAAATAACGCAGGTAATACCAGCAGGAACCGGCCCACTGGGGCATGGTATTGGTTTCGCGTTTGGCTTTTCCGCCGCACTTGGGGCATTTGGTGTTTACCCATTTATCAATGCCCGCCAATGGCGATTCTCCCGTTCCCGTGGGCTCGTATTTTTTCACTTTGGGCAGTAAAAGCGGAAGGTCTTTTTCGGAAAGCGGAACCGGGCCGCACTTTTCGCAATGGACGATGGGAATCGGCTCGCCCCAGTAGCGCTGGCGGGAAAAAACCCAGTCCTTTATCCTGTAATTCACGGCGCCTTTGCCGATCCTTTTTTCTTCCAGCCATTTCACCATTTCGTAAATAGAGGTCTCGTTGCGCATGCCGTTCAAAAATCCGGAATTCACATGGGAGCCGTCGCCGTCGTACGCGGCCCTTTTGACATCGCCGCCCTCGATGACTTCGACGACGGGAAGCTTGAATTTGGTGGCGAATTCCCAGTCGCGCTGGTCATGCGCGGGAACCGCCATGATGGCGCCGGTGCCGTAACCCATCAAAACGTAATCGGCGATCCAGATGGGGATTTCCTTGTTATTGACCGGATTGACGGCGTACGCGCCGATGAATTGGCCGGTTTTTTCCTTATTCAAGTCGGTGCGTTCCAGGTCGCTTTTTTTAAGCGCGAATTCCTTGTACTTTTCAACCTCCTTCCTATATTCGTCCGTGACCAATTTATAGACGAGCGGATGTTCGGGAGAAAGCACCATGTACGTGGCGCCAAAAAGTGTGTCGGGGCGTGTGGTAAACACCGTGATTTTTTCCTTGGAGCCTTTCACCGCGAAATCCACATCGGCGCCGTAACTTTTCCCGATCCAATTCCTCTGCATGATCTTAATGGGCTCTGGCCAGTCCACTTCTTCCAAATCCTGCAAAAGACGTTCGGCGTAATCGGTGATTTTTAAAACCCATTGGCGCAGGAATTTTTTGGTGGTTACGGCACCACACCGGTCGCATTTGCCGTCCACCACTTCTTCGTTGGCCAGGCCGGTTTTGCAGCCCGGGCACCAGTTGATGGGAAGTTCCGATTCATAGGCGAGACCTTTTTTGTGCAACTGCAAAAATATCCACTGGGTCCATTTGTAATATTCAGGGTCGGTGGTGTCCACTTCCCTGCCCCAGTCATAACTAAAGCCGACGGACTGGATCTGCCGCTTGAAAACGCCGATGTTCTCATCCGTCACCTCGCGCGGGTGGCGGCCGGTTTTAAGCGCGTAATTTTCCGCCGGCAGGCCGAAAGCGTCCCAGCCCATGGGATGGAGCACGTTGAAACCGTTCATCCGCTTGTAACGGCAGATGATATCGGTGGCCGTGTAACCCTCGGGATGGCCCACGTGGAGCCCCGCGCCGGAGGGATACGGGAACATGTCCAGCACGTAATATTTCGGCTTCTTCTTATCGGCAACCGCTTTGAAAGTTTTGTTTTTGAGCCAGTATTTCTGCCAGCGCGGCTCGATTCTTGATGGGTCGTACATCGGATTTGGAGGATTACGCTTTGAATCAATATACCAAGAATCCACGCGGATGACCAACGGATACTTGCTATATTAAAAATATTATGT
>JAFGNE010000059.1 GCA_016927155.1 Candidatus Peregrinibacteria bacterium | reverse complement strand
TTCTTTTTCCATGGTTTTATTATACACCTTAAGCCCATTGACTTTTTGGCAATAAAGATTATTATAAAACAACCATTTAACCTAAAAATTTATGGCCAGCGAAAATCCCAATGAAAATATGACGGAAGCGGCAGCGCCCCAACCGGAAGATCAAAAAGAAATGCTCGCTTTCCGCAAAGGTAAACAAGAAGAAGTACAAGAGGTGAAACAAGCCGAAAACCCCGCGGAAGCCGTGGCGGCCACACGCGTGCGCGTGTTTAAGCCCAGCAAGGAAAAATACGACGACCCCAAAGAGCTGGTGGAAGAATACCGTAAATTTATAAAAGAAGACCTGCAGGACGGCGAAGAAATGAAAATCAGCAAGGAAGACGCGCAAAAAGTGGCGGAAGCCCATGCCAAGGCGGCCGCGGCGGAACAAAAGGAAAAAGATGCCGGATCCGCGGAACCTTTCCTGGCCACCCCGCCCATGGACCGCAAAGAACTGGAAAACCTTTTGCTTAAAGAAAGCATGAACCTGCTCTTTGTGCTGGGAGTGCACACATAACACCTTGAACCGGCTTAAAGCCTATGTTAAGTTATGAAGGCTTTTTTGTGGGTGCTTAGCTCAATGGTAGAGCAGTAGCCTCTTAAGCTATTGGTTCCGGGTTCGAGCCCCGGAGCACCCACCACAAAGATGTGAGAAACGCGGGCCGAACGGAGTAAGCCCGAATACAATGAGAGCTTAACGAAGTGAAGACTCCGAAATGAAAATTGGCGAAGAAAATTTTTTTTGAGGAGAGCGTTTCCCTTCTGGAAAAAATATGAAAATCCTCTTTTACACCGACACTCCCGGCGTGGGCGGCGCGGAAAAGCAGATGCTGGTGTTGGCCAAACATTTGAGCCTGAAAGGACATAAAATGAGTTTGGCGTACGGCGGTTACAGCAAGGTGCGGCATATGCATGAGGACTTTAAGCCGTGGTGCGAAGAGATTTATGTTTTGCCGACTATCCACAAACATGACTTCCGCCATTACTTTAGGTTGCGGGAAATTCTGACGCACGGGAAGTTTGACCTCATCCACATCCACCTGTGGAATCCGGGGGCGGGGCGGTACGCCTTTTTTGCCGCACGCCACGCCAATGTGCCTGTGGTTACAACCGAGCATGACCCTTTTGAACTGACGGGGATTAAAAAGTGGATTAAGCAGAAATGCCTGGGGCTGACCGCCCAGACGATTGCCGTAAGCCAGGAGAATTTTAGACTCCTTGGCGAGTGTTATAAAATTCCTGAAGAACAGCTTAGCTTAGCGCAAAACGGCATCGAAGTGGACAGGTTTGTGGACAATATAGACAAAGCCGATTTGCCCGTAACAGAGGGGGATATTGTGGTGACTTGCATCGCTGAACTGCACCCCCGGAAAGGGTATAAGTATTTGCTGGAAGCGTTCCAAAAACTGCAACTCGAAACGCCCCGCCTCCATTTGATACTGGTTGGCACAGGACCGGCGGAAAAGGAACTGAGGGAAAAATACGGCGACCTCCCCAACGTGCATTTCCTTGGCTGGCGCAATGACATTCCGCAGATTCTAAAGGCTTCGGACATTTTTATCCTCCCCTCTCTACGGGAAGCTTTCGGACTTACGGTTTTGGAGGCGATGGCCAGCGGTGTTATCGCAATTGCCACGAATAATGGCGGCACGGCGGACATTATTGAAAACGGCAAAACCGGCTACCTGATCCCACCGGGGAACATAGAAAAAATCATCGAAACGATTTACACCATTCTGCAAAATCCGGACCAGAAAAGGGATATTGAAAAAGCGGCCATCGAACGGGTGCAATCGGAGTTTACGGCAAGCAAAATGGCAACGCGGACGATGCAGGTTTACCAAAAAATCAGGGTTTAGGCTGATTATTCTTCCGCTTTGGCTTTCTTTTTGTGCTTATTGCTGGCAGCGGCGAATTCCTTTCCTTTTTCAATCAGCATGAGGGCAATTTTGATGGGCTGCCACATGTAATGGTTCACCAGATCAACGGTATCCTTGGCCTTTTCGGTAATGGCGTTCACGTTACCGAAGATGCGGATAAGACGATAAACGGCAATGACCAAAAAAAGCGTGAGCAGGCCAATACACGTTGAAAGCACCAGATAAAGGTAATCGACAGGAGTTTGGTAAAGGTCGAAATTCATTTTTATTTTTGTTATTTGAACCTATTTTACCCCCAAGGCCGCTTTGACGCAATAGGCCGGAAGATTATAATGCCCGCATGAACAAGTCCCGGTATTTCCACTTTTTGCCGCCTACAATGCTTTTGGCGCTCTCCGCGCTTTTTAGCCGATTGCTTGGCGTGATACGTGACCATTTGCTGGCCAAAACTTTTGGCGCCACGGCAGGGACAGGGATTTATAATCTGGATACTTATTACGCGGCTTTCCGGATCCCGGACATGCTGTATAATCTGCTGATTTTCGGCGCCATTTCCGCGGCCTTCATCCCCATTTTTACCAAGTACAAAAAACGCGATGACATGGAAAACGCGTGGGGCTTTGCCAGTTCCATGCTGCACCTGATGCTGATGATCATCCTCGTGGCCTCCGGACTGGCTTATTTGTTCGCGCCGCAACTGGCGCACTTGGTGGCCGGCGGATTCACGGACGAGGCATTCGGGATCACCGTGCGGCTGATGCGGATTATGCTGCTTTCGCCGATTTTTTTTACATTTTCCGCGGTGCTGGTAAGCCTGCAAGATAGTTTCAAGACGTTTTTCTTCCGCTCGCTGGGGCCGCTTTTTTATAACGTTGGAATTATTTTCGGGATCCTGTACTTTGGCCAAAAATTCGGCGTGGTGGGCGTAACGTGGGGCGTGGTCATCGGCGCGGCGCTGCAATTGATTGTGCAATTGCCCGCGCTTTTGCAGGTGGGCTATAAGCATAAGTGGATGTTAGGGTGGGCGCGGACGGACGTTCGGGAGGCTTTTCGACTGATGGTGCCGCGCGTGCTTGGCCTTTCGCTGACGCAACTGACG
>JAFGNE010000058.1 GCA_016927155.1 Candidatus Peregrinibacteria bacterium | reverse complement strand
CTCCTGTTTGTTCAAAACCCCCTCCCCCTGCGCAGTCAGCGCGAAGGGAACCGGCAGATGGTCAAAAAGACGATGAAAAAGAAAGATGGTGGCGAAGGATCATTAAAAAATTTTTCTGAATTATTTTTTCTTTTTCCTGCTTTTGGCGCCTGCCGCCATTTTTTTGTTGAGCACGGGGGAGATTTTAAAGTATTTCCGTTTTTCCGTGGCGCCCGGCTCCAAATATTCCACGCCGTACTGGAATTTGTCGTCGATGATGTCCTGTTCCAGCCATTCACGCACCCATTCGTCTACGTAAAAAATTTTATAGCTTCCGTTTGAGAGCGAACAGATCACCCTTTTTAGCCCGCAGTTGATAAGCATCTTTTTGCAGATAAAGCAGGGGAACGCGTCAAAAGGTTTCCCTTTTTTGCCGTCTTCGCGAAATTGGCCATAAATGAAAATATCGCCGCCAAGCAAGCTCACGCCCGCACGGGCCGCATTGATGATGCAGTTTTGTTCCGCATGCACGGAACGGCAAATCTCGTAATTCCTGCCGCTGGGGATGCCGAGTTTTTTGCGCAGGCAGAAGGCGTGATCCAGGGAACTTTTGGTGCCGCGTGGCGCTCCGTTGTAGCCGGTGGCTACCACCTGGTCGTCTTTAATGATCACCGCGCCGATTTCCACCTTGGTGCAGGTACCGCGTTTGGCCACTGTTTTGGCCAGTTCCAGGTAATATTCGTCTTTGCTGGGGCGGAGGATTTTGATTTTGTTCATGATGGGGGATTTAAGAATGCGTGATCTGATTATAGAATTTCAGGAATTCTTCCTCAACCTTTTCATATGGCATGATGTTCTGAAATGTGTAATCCGCCATTTCCATACACTTACCCACCTGCTGGCCGTCTTCCGGCTCGCCTTCGCCCATTTCGCGGCGTAGTTTACGGTGGATGGCTTCTTTATCCAGCGTGTCGTCCGCGCGCTTGCGGTAAAAAATCCGTTCGATAATCTTCTCTTCCGGCGCGGCGTTGGCAATAAGGATGAAATCGGGATTTTGGCGAAGTCCCGTCACTTCCGCGGGATTGCGAATGCCATCCACAATCCACTTATCGCCGCCTTCGGCCCGAATTTTTTCCAGCGCGCGGGCACCCAAAACTCCCGCGCCGAATTTTTCGCGAAGGCTGTGCCCCACTTCCATCAGATTTTCGCGCTCTTCGGCGACGCCCCGCGCCCGCGCCTCTTCGCGCACCATATCCGAAAGGGTGACCAGCTTGTAGCCAATCTTCTGCAGCGCGGCAACGACAGTGCTTTTTCCCGAGGCCATGGGGCCGGTAAGACCGATAATCATGGTTCACATTGTACTATGTTTAATAGCGCGGCGCACGGATATGCGCGGCCTCACCCTATACCCTTAGATGTCACGGGGATATCCATTTTTAGAAATGGCTTATTCAAGCCAAAAAGTTCCCTTCAGTGTTTTAGAACACTGTAACAGCGAAAAAGAGCTTAAGAAAGCTATTATTTGCAGATCTGCACTTCAGGATGCATGAGTGAGCTGGAGGGGTATGGGCTTGCCTAGTTGATTTTATCAAGGAGTAATTTGAATTCCGTATACCCGGCCGTTTTGTTAAAATGCCCGGCGTTTGGAACGAAAGTGAGGTCAACGCCGAGTTTTTTGGCGAGCTCTTGGCCGTTGCCAAGCGACACGTACGGGTCGTTATCCGAATGGAATACGGCAAATTTTTCCACGCGGGATTTGATCATATCCCAATCAAACGGCTTTTCAATAAAAGGTTTGTCGGTCAAAAGGTTTTTGATGGGCAGGACGCCAACAGGTGCGGCCACCAAAAAAGCGGCTTTGATTTTCACATCGTATTTTTCCAACACCCGCAAAAGGAAAGCGCCGCCAAGGCTGTGGCCGATGAGGATGGTTTCGCTGTTGTAATATTTTTCGTATTCCTTAAAAACCTCAAACCATTTTTCCGGCGTCTGGTTATGGGGAGTGGGGAATTGTGGCACGAATACCCGGTAGCCCAATTTTGTAAGCTCCCGCTTCATCCAGGGGAACCAGTTTTCTTCGGGATAACCCCCTGTACCGTGAAAAATAAAGGCGGTTTTCATAATTTGTCCGCCAATCCGATGTAAGTGGAAGGCGAAAGTTTAAGCAGCCTTTCCTTGTCTTCCTTCGGCACCGGCAGTTTTTTGATGAACTCGCGCATCAGCTCCTTCGTCACTTTCTTTCCGCGGGTGAGTTCTTTCAGTTTTTCATACGCGCCGGTGACGCCGTGCTTGCGAAGGACGGTTTGGATGGGTTCGGCCAGGAGTTCCCAGTTTGTTTCCAGCTCTTCTTGTATAACTTTTTTGTTCAACTCAAGCTTGCCCAAGCCTTTTAAGGCGCTTTTGTAAGCCAAAATACTGTAACCCCATGCCACGCCGATGTTGCGCTGGACGGTGCTATCGGAAAGATCGCGCTGCATGCGGGAGATGGGGAGTTTTTCGCTCATGTGGCGGAGCAGGGAATTGGCGAGGCCAAGATTCCCTTCGGAATTTTCGAAATCGATGGGATTTACTTTGTGCGGCATAGTCGAGCTTCCCACTTCGCCTTTCACGGTTTTTTGGCTGAACACGCCGCGGCTGATGTACATCCACATGTCGCGATCCAAATCGAGCAGGATGGTATTGAAACGGGCGATCCCGTCGCAGATTTCGGACTGGAAGTCATGCGGTTCGATTTGGGTGGTGTAGGGATTAAAAATCAGGCCGAGATTATGTACAAATTTTTTACTCAACTCAAGCCATTTTACTTTAGGATAAGCCGCATAATGGGCATTCCAGTTCCCGGAAGCGCCATTAATTTTCCCCAGCGTTTGCTGGGCATTAAGCGCTTTTATCTGCCTTTCCAGCCGGCTGGCAAAAATCCGGAATTCTTTTCCCACCGTCGTCGGCGTGGCGGGCTGGCCATGGGTAAGCGAAAGCATCGGCTCTTTCCTCCATTTGGCCGATAATTCCTTTATCTTTTTGAGCAATTCGCCCATCACGGGCAAAAGCACATTGTTGCCCGCGTCCTGGATCATTTTGGCGATGGCCAGGCTGTTGATATCTTCCGACGTACAGGCGAAATGGATAAATTCGAGGTGTTTTTTTAGGCTGGTTTTACTCAATTTATCTTTCATATAGTACTCAACGGCTTTCACGTCGTGGTTCGTCTTTTTTTCAATCACTTTCACTTTCTCCGCCTCCTTTTCGTCGAAGTTTTTCACCAAATTTTCCAGCAATTTAATTTCTTTATCAGAAAAGGCCGGTAATTCCCTTATTCCTTTTTCCGCGGAGAGCGCCATAAACCAGCTGACCTCAATAAGCAGGCGATATTTAATAAGCGCGTATTCGGAAAAATAAGGCATAAGTTCGGCGACCTTGCTGGCGTAACGGCCGTCGAGAGGGGAAAGGGAAGTGATCATTTTTGCGGGGTTATTTTGGCTGTGCTTCCAGTATAGCTATTTTTTAGAATGGAGGTAAAGGTGATTCATTGACAAAATGATTTTTTTATATATTATTAGCACCAATCTCTATTTTGTAACGCATTCCTCTTTGTCAGAACAACGCCCTACTATTCTCCTGCCTCTTTCACGAAAAACGCCTTCCCTTAAGGATATGGAAACTGTTTTGCCACCGGAATCGGTTACGGAGCGTTTTGTGGAAAAGATCAGGAAAGCGATTAACAATCTGTTTCCGTTACCGCAGGAAAAATCGGGTATTTCTTGCGACATGCCGCAAAGTTATCTGGATGGTTTATGGTCTGTTATTGACCATTTTTGTAATCAGCTGGAATGTGATGAAACGTCTTATTCCTATCGAGCGGAGGAGGAGGCAGGCATCCGGATAAAAGGTGTGGTTAGCGCGGGGCTTAAAAATTCAGAGCCTTTTCCTGAAGCAATTTCTCAATACCTTGCTACGCTTGATTTTTACCGTAAGCTCAATGAAATTTTTAAAGTTTTGAGCGGGAAAATAGATGAAAAAGAAGAACAGATTACTGGACTTGATGCCGAAATCACTGAAAGAGAGAAAGAAAAGCGTTCCTCTGGTGAGCAGCTTGCTTTGCTGGAGGAAACCAATAATCCTGAAGATGCTAAAAAATTACAGCAGGCGGTAAGCCGCCTTAAGGTTGCTGAGGATCGGCTGGGTAGGAGACAAAATAGCCGTAAACGCCTTCAAACCGAAACGAAAGAACTTCAAAAGCTTTTGGCTGACCTTTCGCTTCTTGCCAGCCATTTAGATTCTGATGCAGATATTTTTAATGATCCTATCATCAAATCTGTTCAGGTTCCTGAATTGGAAACGGCTGAAGGGATTTTTAAAAAACTTCTGGAAAAAAGGCAGAAGATGGATGTTGAGGTTTATGACAAGGGTCGTGATTTGGCTTCAAGCGCTAAGCGCAATCTTCCCCGTGCTACTGCTGCGCTGGCTGTTATGTTTATTGTGCTTGCGGCTATTTATTATGAGGATGTCGCGGAAATGACGGGTCAGGTGCGAGACTCCGTCGCCTCTTTAGATGACGGGAATGGGGATACGCGTCCTCCGGGAAGGGTGAGGCGCGTTATTTCTTCTGTTGTTAATAACAGCAACACGAATCTTAATGAATCATTTCCTCTTATCCAATCCGTTGTGGATCAGGGGAAAACTGTTGAAGAAATAAAGAACGATTCTAAAAACCAGCAGCTATATAAAGTGCTCCCGCCGGAATTGCAGAAGCGGTATGACGAGATCATCACCCTTGAAGAATTTGCCCTCTTTCTTGAATTAACCGCGCGACCTATTTATGAAAGGATAACGAAAACAGGAGAGCCCATTGCTTATATCACTGATAAAATGGGTTCTATGCTTGGAGTTCCTTCGGAAGAAATTCAGCATTTTTATTGGCCATTTCCCGGTTTTGAATGGAATGAAGCCGAAAGTGATTCAGAAGCTGTTAGCCGGTGGAAAAAAGCTGTATTGGCAAGTCCACTTACCCGGTACATCAAAGGTTTTAATCCAGGGCGAGTTAATGCCATAAAAACCGTTAAGGGGGCAAAGGATTTTCTTGGGAAAATAAAAAAGAATGATGTGGATCCGGTAATCAGAGTTGCTGTTCGGGACATTTTTGTTAAATTTCCACCTTCCTATCATTATGGTCCGGAAGGGTTAAAGGGGCATGTGTCTGAAGAAATCGCGAATGCTCTTTATAAAGAATTTGGGAACGGCATCCGTATCGCGGTCGCCTTAGCGCCGGATGATAAAATATTGGAGGGGAAAATTTTTTCTTTAGCGGGTTTTCATGAGGGGCAATTTGCTCTTCCTGACGCAAGAAAACAACGTATTTCTTTTGACGTTAACTTCAAATTACCTGGAATGAAAAAAGCAATTTTTTCTACCCGTGTAACTTATTGATCCGGAGACAATCTAAAAATTTTCTTTCATTTCATTGATATGTTTCGCGATTTTTTTGCGCAGGCCTTTGTCCGTCAGCGCCAAAATCCGCAGGGCGGCCATCGCGGCGTTTTGCGGGTCCACGACCACCATGCTTGGCGTGTCTGAGGGCATCATGAGCGAGGAATGGATGTTGGCCAGGTAGTCGGCCTTATCCCTGAACGGCGGGCAGGCGATGACGGGGTGAATGGAATTGGCGGCGACGACACCGGAAAGGCCGTTACTGCGGCCGGCGATCGTGATGTAAACGATTTCATCATCGGATTTATTAAAATCGTTCACGATATCCAGCACCAGTTCCGGCACTTTGTGGGCGGAGGCCACGTAAAGTTCGGCTTTTACGTCGTATTGCTCCAGAACATCCGCAATATTGCGCGCGTGGGGTTCGTCGGTTTTGGAACCCATGATGATGGGGACGAGCATAAGGTTGGTTATTTAGTGAAATAATTGTTGAGATTCCGTTCAATCCTTTTAAGGATCGGTTCGTCGGCATGGTATTCAAAGGCCTTCCCCGTCAGTTTTTCGTAAATGTCGATATAACGATACGACAATTCTTCCACCAAGTCATCCGGCGCGGGCGGAAGTTCGGGGTCGTTATACGGGTCGCAGTGTTCGCGAAACCACAGGCGCAGGAATTCCTTGTCAAAATTTTGTGGTTCTTCGTTTCTGGCGAATCTTTCTTCATAAGTGGCCGCGATCCAGTAGCGGGAAGAGTCGGGCGTGTTCACTTCGTCCGCCAGCACCACATTTCCGTCGTCATCCAGGCCGAATTCGTATTTGGTGTCCACCAGGATGAATCCTTTTTCCGCGGCCAGTTGTTGCCCCCGCGCGAAGACTTTAAGGGTGCATTCCTCCATTTTTTTGTATGTGGCTTCCGGAACCAGCCCGCGCTTGATTATTTCCTCGCGCGAGATCATTTCATCGTGGCCGGTTTCCGGTTTCGTCGTCGGCGTGATGATGGGTTTATCGAATTTCTGGTTTTTTTTCAGCCCTTCCGGCAGTTCCACTCCGCAGAAGGTGCGCATGCCTTTCTGGTAATTCACCCAGGCGGAAGTGTCGGTGGTGCCTGTGATATAGCCACGGACGACCATTTCCACCGGCAGCATTTTCAGGTTTTTGACAATGGAAACATTGGGATCCGGTACCGCGATAATGTGGTTGGGACAAATGTCTTTCGTCTGTTCAAACCAGAACGCGCTGAAAAGGTTGAGCACGGCGCCCTTGAAAGGCACGGCCGCCAGGATCCGGTCAAAGGCCGATTGCCTGTCTGTCGTTACAATGATCCGCTGTCCTTTATGCTCATACGTATCGCGCACTTTGCCCGTGGCCAGCTTTTTAAAGCCTTTAAGCTCGGTTTTGGTGATCGCGTTTTTGAGGTTGGCCTTAATGACGTCGCGGTTTGGCATTTTTTTGGAGGAGTTAAAGACAGACAACTTTATTTTAAGGTAAAATAAGAAAGGCGGAAAGTTTTTATAGATTTAATTAAAAACAAAAATAGTTTAAAATAAAACCCTTTTATTTTAAACTGAATCCAAACTATGGTTGAAAAAGCTTTTACTTCTCCGGATACGCCGCGAATTGACCCTAAAGAGATCGGAACTTTTGATGATTTGGTGCGGCAGCTGTTTTCTATCCCCGAGATTTATGGATCCAATAAAATGTATAAAGGTAAGGTTTTAGCGAAAGAACTCAGGAGGCTTCGCAGCGAAATCCTGAAGTCCCGCTTTTCGAATGATAACCTCGAGACGCTTTATTGTCGGGTAACCCGTACTATGGATATCCGTTTTATTTTCCGCACACTGGTGGAAAGAGAAAGGCTGGTTAAGAATATGAGAGCGATAACGGAGGGGGGAGAAAAAGAAGATATTTAGCCTGGTTTTTATGAAACGTATCCAGTCATTGCAAAAAGAACTTAAACGGCGAAAACTTTCCGCTGTCCTTATCACGGAAAAAATCAACGTCCAATACCTTTGCGGTTTTATCGGTTCACACGGTAAACTTTTTGTGACACCCAAAAGAGCCACTCTGATCACCGATTTCCGTTACCTGGTTTCTGCTAAAAAGATGTTGCCCAAAGGAGTTGGCATTTATGACCATAAGAAGAAATTGGATAAACTCATTGGCAGGGCGAAATCACTTGGTTTTGAAGAGCAGCATTTGACAGTGTCGCAATACAAGACGCTCAAGAAGGTATTGCCCAAGATAAAGCTTTTGCCGGTTAGCGGACTTGTTGAAGAAGTACGCGCAATAAAGAAAGAAGAGGAAATGAAGATTATTCGCAAGGCTGTCCGGATAACGGAGGAATGCTTAGCGCTATGGATTAAAGGCGTCAAAGTCGGGATGTCTGAAGACGATTTGGAATGGAGCCTGCGCGCCATCGCACGCGGCCTTGGCGCGGAGGGGTTTTCGTTCGAGCCCATCATCACTTTCGGCAAAAATACGGCGGACGTGCATCACAGCAAAGAGCCAAGCCGGCTGAAGAAAAAGGAGCACCTTCTTATCGATTTCGGCCTTAAATATAAGGGTTATTGCACCGATATGACACGGGTATTTTTTACTGGTGAATCTTGTAAAACTGTACAAAAAATTTATTCAATAGTTTGTCAGGCAAATCAGGCGGCTGTAAAAGCGGTGAAAATCGGCCGAAAGTTTAGTGAAATCGACAAAGCCGGTCGCGATGTTATTGTAAAGGCGGGTTACGGCAAAGCTTTTGGTCACTCGTTGGGACACGGAGTCGGCCTTGAGGTTCACGAGTCGCCAACCGTCAATCCGTTATGCACGGAAACCGTAAAGCCAGGAATGTTGTTTACTATTGAACCCGGTATCTATATTGAAGGAGTTGGAGGAGTGAGAATTGAGGATATGGTGTATGTGAATAAGAAGGGAAGGGCGGAAGTTTTGACGAAATCAGCCCAATAGAAGCTTGGGTATTAAGAACTACTTTTTTATTCATGCAATGGTATTTTCTTGCAACCTTCCTTTTATATATGTAAAATTTTATGATTTTTTCGCTTCCAACAAAAATGACAAAAAAATTGATCAAAAAATCCATCGGCATCCTGCTTGTCATCTTTCAATTTCTGGGGACTGCGCCGTCTGTGCTGGCGGATAGGGCGGAGGGGGAAAAGAGGATGTTTCTTGTCACCGCTTATTATTCGCCGCTTCCGGACCAGGAATTTTATATCCGCGGCAGTTATGAGGCGGATATCCGTTTAAACGGGCGCGGCACGAACGGCGCGGACGGGACACAAGTTTATGACGGCATGCTGGCCGCTCCCAAAACTTATCCCTTCGGCACGCGCGTGCGCATTCCCGGCCTTGGCGTTGGGGAAGTGCATGACAGGGGCGGCGCTATCCTTTCCGGTAAAAATTACGACCGGATTGACGTTTGGATGGGTCGTGGCGAAGAGGGGCTTGCCCGCGCGCTTAATTGGGGCGCCAGACTGGTTACGGGCGAAATTTTCTGGGATTCCGACCAGGTTGAACCGAGTTTGGATTATTATTGGGTCAAATCCGATTATTCCCCCGGATGGCTGAAACAGCTTAAAAAGGCAGGCCTCCAGAATCCCGCGGTTTTCAACAAGCCCATCACGCGTGTTTCCGAAAGCGCCGATATCAAACAATTACAGGAAGCGTTGACCACATTCGGTTATTTCCATGGTGATATTGACGGCGTTTACGGCCCGCAGACTTCGGAGGCCGTAAAAGTGTTCCAGATGGATGAAGGCGTCATTGCCTCCGCGGATAGCGCGGGCGCCGGTCATTTCGGCCCTAAAACACAAGCGGCCCTTAAAAAAAAGCTGGAAAATTATAACAGCGAAGTTGAAAAGGAATTGAAGCGGCTTGAAGAGAACCGGCTGATGCTTGCTTCCGGTTTGGGCCGTGATGAAGACGGCGACGATGTGACTGCTTTACAGCGTATGCTGTGGGAATTAAATTATTATGAGGGCGATCTTACGGGCATTTATGATGAAAAAACAATGGATGCCGTGTTTGAATTCCAGAAAGACAATGGGATTTTGCAGAACGAATGGGAAAAAGGGGCAGGTTACTTCGGCAAAAAAACCCATGCCGCCTTAACCGCCGCTTTGGAAGAAAAAATGAAACGTGTCGGTAAATTTCCGCTGGAGATGCAAACCTGGGTTCCTGCCAGACAAGACCTTCCCCGAGTGGCCAGCCTGACGGTTACCGGAGAACCTTTGGAAAGGCAGGCGCTCCACTTTGAGCCTGATTTAATGAATACAAAATTTGTTCATGAAATAACAGATCCTTTCAAGCTAAACCAGGAAATCGATTTGGACCAAAAAGGCGAAGAGGTGGTCAAGCTGCAGAATATCCTCATTAAAAACGGCTACCTGAAAAGCGGCATG
>JAFGNE010000057.1 GCA_016927155.1 Candidatus Peregrinibacteria bacterium | reverse complement strand
CTGAAAAAAGTCAAATTTTGATCACCCGCCCCGGGCCGGGTCCAGCCCCCACCCTATACCCCTGAGGAGACTCGGACAGTTGTAAGCTGACATTTGCATAAAATGGCTTTTACAAGCCCTTTTCCCTTGTTACAGCGTTCTAGAACACATACTTAAAGATTTTGGCCTCAATAAGCCATTTTCAAAAACGAATCACTGAATGGCCCAGAAGGTGTATGCCACTGCCGTCGTCCACAATTAACACCTTATCCGAAGAGATGATAGGACAGGGCAGCAAGATTGGGCTGCGAATTTCCGCATCCCTTTCGTTATATATGCGTCTTTGTTAAGATAAAACCCGAACGCTTATGAAACTCTTCAATACCCTGACCCGCCGAAAAGAGGAATTTGAGCCGATAACCCCGCCAAACGTGGGGCTGTACTGCTGTGGCCCTACGGTTTACAATTACGCGCATATCGGCAATTTACGAACATATTTGTTCGAGGATTTTTTGCGCCGCGCGCTGGAATTTAACGGCTACGTGGTGAAGCACGTGATGAACGTGACGGACGTGGGCCACCTCACTTCCGACGCGGACGAGGGGGAGGACAAAATGCGAAAAGGCGCCGAACGCGAAAAGAAAACCGTGTGGCAAATTGCCGCGTTTTACGAAAAGGCGTTTTTTGAAGACATGGTACACCTCAACTTGCTGCATCCCACCACCACCTGCAAGGCCACAGACCATATTGCGGAAATGATCGCCCAAATAAAAAAACTGGAGGAAAACGGCTACACCTACATTTCCAAGGACAATGTGTATTACGACACGACCCAGTTTGAACATTACGGCGAACTGGCGCAATTGGATAAGCAGGAACTGAAGGCCGGCGCGCGCATCGAGGTGGATCCCAATAAAAAGAACCCGCATGACTTTGTACTCTGGTTCGTAAAATCCAAATTTGGCGGGCAGGATATGCAATGGGAAAGCCCCTGGGGCCGCGGTTTTCCCGGCTGGCATATCGAATGTTCCGCCATGAGTTCCAAATACCTTGGCGACCAGTTCGACATCCACTGCGGCGGCATTGACCACATCCCCGTGCACCACACCAACGAGATCGCCCAAGCGGAGGGGGCCACCGGCCAACACCCGTGGGTGAAATATTGGATGCACGGCAATTTTTTGGTGCTGAAGGATAAAGAAAAGATGGCCAAATCCGGTGAGAACTTCCTCACTCTCAACGCCCTGATCGCAAAAGGCTATGGCGCACTCGATTACCGCTACTTCTGCCTGCAATCCCATTACCGCAAAGAACTGATGTTCAGCTGGGAAGGCATGGACGCGGCAAAAACAGGATTGCGGAGGCTGAAAGAAAAAGTTTTGGCGCTTGGCGAAAAAGAGGGGGAAATCAACCGGCAATACCTTAGCCAATTCAACAGCGCCGTGGCTGATGACCTGAATATGCCGCAGGCCCTGGCGGTTGTCTGGGCGCTTATGGACGACCCCCGCATCAAAGACGCGGACAAGTTGGCAACTGTACAGGAATTTGATAGAGTACTCGGCCTGAAGCTTACGGAACCCCCTGGATTCAAAATCCCGCCCGAAGTGGCCAAACTGATCGTCGAGCGCGACGCCGCCCGCGAAAACAAAGACTGGAACAAATCGGATGAACTTCGTAACAAAATCGAGTCGCTCGGCTTTAAGGTAAAAGATTTGCCCGACAGCCAGGCGGGCGGCACGACCGTGGAACCCAAATGAAAAAAATCATCCTGAAAATCCTCGGCCAAGTCCTTTATCTGGGCGTTTTCACTTCGCTTTTTGGCTTCTCTATTTTTATCACCCAGGGGTACCGCTACAGTTTTGACCAAAATGAAATTATCCAAACGGGAGTGATTGACCTCTGCGTGCTGCCCAAAACCTCCGAGGTATACCTGGACGGCAAGCCATATAGCGGCAATTCCTGCGCCAAACTTTATGGCCTAAGTATTGGCCCCCACCGGCTGGAGGTGCGGAAAATGGGATACTTTTCCTGGAAAAAAGAAGTGATGGTGGACAAGACCAGGGCCAGCGTCTTTCCAAAAACCATGTTGGTCCCTTTGCCTGATTTCTGGACATCGGCAACGCTGGAAAAAGGGGTGAAAAAAATCTGGGCTTCCCCCAACGGGTCGCGTTTCGCGGCATACAACCCGGGGCTGAACATCATTAAAATTTTTTCCGCCGCCAGGCCGGATCCGGTTATCCTTGAAGTGCCCGCCGCCATTAAAAATCTTACCTGGATAGACAACAAAACATTGGCGGCCGACACGGACAAAGGACAATTTGAAACTTCCCTGGGTGAAAACGGCTGGGAGCTCGTAACGGATTTGGCGCGCTATTCGTTGTCCCAAGAGGATGAAGTGATCGTTCGGAACAATGAAATCTGGCGCAAAAACAACACGGATTACACGTTCATCACCCGCCTGGCGGAAGCGATTGAATCGGCGAATTTTTTCTACCATTATTCAAACCTTCTGATCGCCACGGAAAAGGAAATAAGGTTATGCGATTCTGTGGTGCAAAACTGCCAAAAAATTTCCGACAAGGACGCCGGAACGCCGGTCGCCAATCCTTTCCATTCCAAAAAACTTATTTTTGTCCGCAACGGCGATTTAATACAGCTGACCCTAAACGGCCCCAAAGCCGACTGGCCTGAAATTAATATTTAAACAATGGATGTAGGCATTCTGGCATTGCAGGGCGCTTTCGCGGAACATGCGCGCGTCATAGAAAAATTAGGGCATAAAGCCATTGAAGTGCGCTCTTTGGCCGACGCGAAAAAGGTGGAGGCTATGATCCTGCCCGGCGGGGAAAGCACGGCCATCCTTCCCCTGCTTAAAAAAACCGGCCTGGACCAATGGCTGACAGAAAAGGTGAAAAAAGGGATGCCGGTTTTCGGCGTCTGCGCCGGGCTTATCCTCCTTTCCGGCCACAGCCTCAAATTGATCGACGTCGACGTCGTCCGCAACGCTTATGGCGGCCAGCTGGACAGCTTTGAAGACGAACTGGAATTGCATATCCCGCGAAACATAAAATTCAAAGGGATATTCATACGGGCGCCAAAAATAAAAAAAATAGGGAAAAAGGTGCAAGTGCTGGGCCGGCACGGCAGAACTCCTGTACTGGTACGCCAGGGCAATGTGCTGGCCGCCTCATTCCATCCGGAACTGACCGACGATACCCGGATCCACGAATATTTTTTGAAAATGGGGTAAAAATTGCTACAATGGCAACAAGTAATAAAAACACCCGCATGCCCGAAACCAAATTCAAGATTTTTGCCGGTTCCTCCCACCCTGAACTCGCCAAGGAAATCGCCACCATCCTCAAGACGCCTCCCGGGAAAACAAAGCTTTCCACTTTTTCCTGCGGCGAAAAATACGTGGCCTTGGAAGAGACGGTGCGCGGCAAAGAGGTGTTTTTGGTGCAGACTTGCCGCGACCAGTTCGTGAATGAGGATTTTATGGAACTTTTCCTGATGTGTGACGCGGCGCGCCTGGCTTTTGCCACCAAAGTGCATGTGATCATCCCCAGTTTTGGTTACGCGAGGCAGGATAAAGTACACATTCCGCGCGAGCCAATTTCCGCCAAACTGATGGCGAATCTACTGGTCGCCAGCGGCGCGGACCACATCATGACGTTTGAACTGCATGCCGACCAAACTCAGGCGTTTTTTGACGTCCCGGTAGACAATATCAAAACGCACCGCCTGTTCGCCGAATATTTCAAAAAAAAGAACCTTAAAAACATGGTGGTGGTTTCGCCGGACGCCGGCGGCGCCAAAAACGCCAAAAAATTCGCGGACATGATGGGGGCGTCCATCGCCATCCTGCACAAAACCAGGCCCGCGCACAATGTTTCCGCCATCACGCACGTGGTCGGCGATATCGCGGGCAAAACCTGTGTCATTTTCGATGACATGATCGATACGGCCGGCAGTGTGGTGAACGCCAAAACGGCGTTGCTTAAGGCGGGTGCCAAAAAAGACGTTTACCTCTGCGCCACCCATGCCATTTTTTCCGGCCCCGCGGCAAAACGTTTAAAAGAAGCCCGGTTCAAAGAGGTGGTAGTCACCAATTCCATCCCCCTTTCGCGTTCCAAACAATTTTCCGGCCTCAAACAGCTTTCCCTGGCACCGCTTCTGGCCAGCGTGATCAAAAGTATCATCACACATAAGTCCGCCAGTTACCTTTTTTACTGAAATAAATACCCTTTAACCAAAACAAAAACATGAAAAAAACGCGCGTCGCTATTAACGGCTTCGGCCGTATCGGCCGCCAGGCCCTGCACATTATCCTCCATGAAAAGAGGCCTCTTGAAGTTGTGGCCATTAATGACCTGACGGACAATAAAACGCTGGCCCATCTTTTCGCGTTCGACAGCACGTATGGCCGATGGCCGGGCGACGTGGAAGCGAAAGGCGCCGATAAAATCGTGGTGGACGGCAAGGCTATTAGAATCACCGCGGAACCGGATCCTTCCAAATTGCCCTGGAAAAAACTCGGAGTGGATATTGTGCTGGAGTGTTCCGGCCGGTTTACCAAAGCGGATGATGCCGCTATGCACCTGAAAGCCGGCGCCAAACGCGTGATTATCAGCGCGCCGACAAAAGGCGACAAAAAGGCGGACGCGAACATTGTGATGGGAGTGAATGAAAAAATGTTCAACGCGAAAAAACACCGGATCATCAGCAATGCCAGCTGCACCACTAATTGCCTGGCTCCTATTGTGAAGGTGCTCCATGACAAATTTAAAATAAAACGCGGTCTCATGACCACGGTACACGCGGTAACAAATGACCAAAAGATACTCGATTTGCCGCACAAAGACCTGCGCCGCGCCCG
>JAFGNE010000056.1 GCA_016927155.1 Candidatus Peregrinibacteria bacterium | reverse complement strand
TGACTTAAGCGAGGATAAAAATGCGCAAATTTTGCGAAGCGCAGCGGAGAAGAATTAAGCATTTTTGAGTGTTTCCCTTTTGGCAAACAGCATGGTAGAACGTAAAAATAGTTAAACTTCATCAATATTCCTTCATTGGTGCAAGGCAAAATAAATGGCTTATTAAAGCCAAAAAAATAATTTACCAATGAAAAAAGGGGGTTTTTCAGATGATGAACAAAAAAAATGACCTTCCATTCATCATTGGTGAGCCTATAATGACGACGAATTATTTCTTAAATAAAATCATTATGGCTCGAAAACCTAATGCCCAGTTTATGAAGCCCTGGAAGTTGGATGACAAGCTTTCCGCTGTCGTCGGCTCCGGCCCGCTTTCCCGCCCCCAGATCGTGAAGAAACTGTGGGCCTACATCAAGAGGAACGGCCTCCAGGACAAAAAAGAAAAGACCATGATCAAGGCGGATGCCAAGATGCAGACTCTTTTCGGCAAGCCCCGTTTCTCCATGTTCGAAATGAACAAATGGCTTGGCAAACACCTCAGCTAATTTTTTGGCTTAGTCAACATCAAGGCCTCCCGGTGTACATCGGGAGGCTCTTTTTGTATGATAAAGCTGTTTTTAACTAACATCCTATGTTCAACTGGCTCAAAAAATGGTTTCACGTGGAGCAGACCTCCAAAAAGGAGAAAATTGTTTCCGCGGCCATCGCTTTTATTTATATCTTTACCTTGGGCTGGGCAAGCCCCAATCCGGGAGAAGGGTACCAAACGATCATAAAGCCCGCCGCCGTGCCGCCCAATTGGGTTTTTCCCGTGGTATGGACGATCCTCTTCATCCTCATCGCCCTTTCGGGATATTTAATATGGAACCATTACGCCACGGATAAGGGGAGGAAGGCATACACGCTATTTTATCTGGTCAACGGTTTTTTTGTGTTCCTGTGGTCTTATTTCTTTTTTGGCCTCCACAACATGGCGTCAGCGCTTTATGTTTGTGTGGCGCTGATCATTTTGGCGGAATTGATGATTATCACGGCGTTTTACACCAACAAAAAGGCCGCTTACTTGCTTTTGCCTTATTTAGGCTGGCTCTTATTCGCAACGTATTTAAACACAGCCATCATTGCTTTAAATGGTTGAGCGGAACATTAACATTTTTGGCAAAACCGTACATCTGGCCATGCGCAACGACGGCGATTACGCCATTGCGGGTGAGCTTTTTTTAGAACACCAGTACAGGTTTTGCGATGAGGCGATTAAGCGCGCGGGAGATGCGGTTATTGATATTGGCGGCCATCTTGGTTTTTTCAGCCTGTACGCTTCGCTGCTCAACCCCAAAGTGCCCATTTACGCTTTTGAGCCGCATATCGGCAATTTTGAAATCCTGAAAATGAATTTAAGGAATAATGGGGTGAAAAATGTTACCGCAAAACAAATGGCCGTCGGCAAACAGGTTGGCCAAACTTTGCTCCACCTGAGCCGGGAAGACCTCAACCATTCCACCGTCATGGCGATAGAACCGACGGGCGAAACGCAGCCTGTCGCTATGACAACGCTCGCGCGGATATTCGAAAAAAACAGGATCGAGAAATGTGACCTGATCAAGATGGACTGTGAAGGCGCGGAGTTTGAAATCCTGCACAACACGCCACAGCGGATTTTCGACAAGGCCGGCGCCCTGTTCATCGAATACCACGACTGGGTGAAAGGGGGAAGCGGCAAAAAGCTGAAGGATTTTCTGATATTGTCAGGTTTCAAGACGCAACAGTTTTCCAACAATAAGATGAAGGAGCTGGGTTTTTTGTGGTGCACCCGCTAAAATAAAACCATGAAAAGCTATAATGACGATTTATACGACCGGTTCAACGAAATCGCGGACCTCATGTCGCTCCTTCAGGAAAACCCGTTCAAGATCATCGCTTACCGCACGGCCGCACGCCGGATAAAGGAAAGTTTTGAGCGGATCACCAAAAAAAACGCCAGCAAGGAAAAATTCATGGAAATTCCGCGCATCGGTACGGCGCTCGCGGAAAAAATGATGGAATACATCCGGACTAAAAAAATCCGTTATCTGGAAAAACTAAGGAAACAAATCCCCAAACCCGTGCGCGACCTTTTGGGCATTCCCCATTTGGGGCCTAAACGTGTGCGCGAACTTTTTATCAACCTTGGCATTAAATCGAAAAAAGATCTGGTGAAGGCGGCGAAAAACGGAAAAATGGACGGTTTGCCGGGTTTTGGCCCAAAGCTGGTGGAAGGCATTTTGCAGGGCATTAAAACCGGCCAGAAGAAAAAGAAGCGGCATTCAAGGAGTGAGGTAGCGCCTATCGGCAAAAAGCTGACAGCCATTTTAAAAAGGATTAAAGGCGCCACGCACGTGGATATCGGCGGCTCATACCGCCGCGGTTCGCCGACGGTGGGTGATTTGGATATTTTGGTGGTAGGCCCGAAAAACGCGGCGCGGAAAGCGGAAAAGGCCGTAGCCAAAGAGTTCAAAAACCTGACGATGCTGGCAAGCGGCGAAACCAAAGTGGCTTTTGTCATTTTTCCGCAAAACCTCCAGGTGGATATCCGCTTCGTCCCCGAAGAAAGTTACGGCGCCGCCCTGCTCTACTTTACGGGTAGCAAGGAACACAACGTGATAATGCGCAAGCGCGCCATCGGACTCGGCTACCTGCTCAACGAATACGGCCTCTTCAAACAGGGCGAATATGTGGCCGGCGCGACGGAGCAAGAAGTTTTCGATAAATTAGGCATGAAATATGTGGCGCCGGAGAAAAGAAAATAATAAAATAAAGGCGCTGGGACATACGCCCATTGCCATATATTTCCTCGACAACATATCTTAAGGGAGCCTTAATCGCTTAGCGCCGTGGCGTTAAGCTGCGGGCACCCACCTGGACTTACAGGGGATAGAAATATTGGCTCAGGGTCGGTGCCCTGGCTTTTTAAAGTTGCCAAGAATAGATTTTTTTGGTATAATTAATAGAAATAACCCAAATAAAAATGCCCCAAAAAACCGCCATAAAATCGGTCCGGGAAACCAAAATGCAGGCACCTGCCATCGTTCCCGTTGCTCCTGTACCGGCCCAACCCAATGCGGCCACCCGGCAGGCTTCCGCCTCTATTTTTACCAAAATCAAAAATAAAGTGACCCACGTTACCCCGGAACAGATGGATGCCTGGCAAAAAAGCTGGCTGGGCATGCCGGAAACGCGGAAAAAATACGAGCACCTGGAAGACGCGCCGCAAGTCGTGGGCGAAGAGCTGATCGCCATGAGCAACGACATCATTGATTTCATCCAAAAACAAGAGGGTGGAAAGTCTGTTGTCTTTAAAAAAATTAAGGAGGCGCTGGCGAACCCCATGGCTTTCATCAAGAAAAAAATCGCGGAAAGGGCGACCAAAATCCAACCCCAGGCAGCCTGCCCGCAGCCGGCCGAACCGGTTAAAAAGGAAATTAAAACAGAAACCCGGACAAAACCAATAAAGGCCGTAAAACCGAAAATGGAAGCCAAAAAAATAACGAAAAAGTAGCCTCTTTCCCTGTTTCGTTGTATTGTTATGCCGTTATTTCGTCATGCCCTTTGTTATGAAAATTTCTCTCAGCTGGCTCCAGGATTTCATCACGCTCAAGGAAAAGGACTCTCACAAGATCAAGGATGTGATCACCGCCAACACGGCGGAAATTGAGACGATGGAACGCCAGGGCGAGCATCTGGAGGGGATTGTGGTGGGCAAAGTGGCGGAGCTTTCCAAACATCCAAACGCGGATGCCCTCACCTTGGCCAAAGTGGATAACGGGCAGGAAGTTTTAAAAGTGGTCTGCGGCGGGACGAACCTGAAAGAGGGTATGAAAGTGGCGCTCGCCCAGATCGGCGCGGTGGTGAAATGGCATGGTACGGAGGTGGTGAAAATGGAAAAAGCCAAGATCCGCGGGGAGGAATCTTTTGGTATGATTTGCGGCGCGGATGAGATCGGGCTTTTGGAAATGTTCCCCAAAAAATCGGAGAAGGAAATCGTGGATTTAAGCCACCTCGACGTCCGCGCCGGCACACCGCTGGCCGAGGCTTTGGGGCTTAACGACGTGGTGCTGGATATCGACAACCACGCCATCACCCACCGCGCCGACCTTTTTTCGCACCGCGGTTTTGCTAGGGAATTCGTGGCTAATAACCTGGGCGCCTGGAAAAAGCAGAAAATTTTCAAAATGCCGGCAACGAATTCGCCCGCGCCCATCAATATGACGATCAAAAATAAAGACGTTTGCTCGCGCTACATGGGTGTGTATATCACGGGTATTGAGATAGCGGATTCACCCGAATGGATGAAGCAGAAACTTTCTGCCTGCGGCGTGCGCCCCATCAGCAACATTGTGGATATTACCAATTACGTGATGCTGGAACTCGGCATGCCGCTTCACGCCTTCGACCTTACCCAGGTGAAAGGTAAAAAATGGACCATGCGCAAAAGCAAAAAAGGCGAAATCACGGTGACGCTCGACGAAAAGGAGCATGAGCTTTTGGATGATGTGGTCATTCTGGAAGACGGCCACGAGATATTCGACCTTTGCGGCATTATGGGTGGCTATACCAGCGGGATCGGCCCGCACACTAAACACATTTGGTTGCACTCCCCCGTTTACAACCCCACGCTCATCCGGCGCGCCATGCGCGGCCTCGCACAGGTCAGCGACGCCTCGATCATTTACGAAAAAGGCGTGGATGACGAACTGGCGGCGGACGGCCTTTACCGCGCCGCGGAACTGATCCTCCGGCTTTGCCCCAAAGCAAAGGTGGCCAGTAAAGTAATGGACATCAGGAATGTGAAACCGGAAACGCGGAAGCTGGACCTTAAGCACGCCCAGATCGAGCGGCTGGTGGGCCAAAAAATCGCGCCCAAGGAAACAGAAAAGATTTTAAAGGATCTCGGTTTCGCTCTCGTAAAAAAAGCGGGGGGGTATTCGGCAACCGTTCCCAGCTGGCGCTTTGGGGATGTCCATTTGGAAGCCGATCTCATCGAAGAAATCGCCCGTGTCCATGGTTATAACAACATTCCGCCTGC
>JAFGNE010000055.1 GCA_016927155.1 Candidatus Peregrinibacteria bacterium | reverse complement strand
GGGAATTCCCGCGGGCGGTCATCGCGGTCAGCGACCCGAAATCCGCGTACGAACTCATCCAGCATGCCATGAACCTGGCGGAGGAATTCCAGATCCCCATCGTGGTGCTTTCCGAAAAAACCATCTGCGAAACCCAGACGATGGTGGACCCGTTCAAACATAAAGCCATCCCCATCAAGCGCGGGCTTACTACGGATAAAAAGGAACTGGCCGCCCTGAAACCGGAAGACCGGTACAGGATCACTGAAAACGGGGTTTCCAAACGCTGGATCCCCGGAAGCAGCGAAGTATATTACGATGCCAACGGCGACGAGCACTGGGAAAGCGGCGTGCTCACCGAAGACGGCGAAAAAGTGAAGGTGATGATCGCCAAACGGATGAAAAAAATGGAACCCCTAAAGGCCTCTCTTCCGGAACCCACGGTTTACGGCACACCCAAAAACGCCGACATCTCTTTTGTGGGATGGGGAAGCAGTAAAGGCGCCGTCCTGGACGCGATAGAAGAGGCGGAAGCGCAAGGTGTGAAAGTGAATTACCTGCACTTCGATTACCTCTGGCCGCTTAAAACAGAAACCCTGGAAAAGTTTTTCAAGGAAAACAAGAACGTGTGCCTGATGGAAGGCAACTACCAGGGCCAACTGGGAGAACTCATTAAAAAGGAAACCGGCCTCACTTTTAAAAAACGCTTCCTCAAATGGGACGGCCGTCCGTTCTTTGTGGATGAAGTGGTTGTCTTTATTAACGAGAACAAATAAACATGAACAATTGCCCGTTCAAAATGCCGGAGGAATTGCCCCTGCTCGCCGAAAAATCGACGGAGTATATGGCGTACGAGTCGCCCCAGCCCGCTACCTGGTGCAGTGGATGTGGGAATTATGGGATCCAGAAAGCGCTGGAACGGGCCCTGACGCTGGAAAACATCAAACCCCATGAAACGGTGATGGTATTTGACATCGGCTGCCACGGCAACGGTTCGGATAAAATCAACGGTAACACCCTGCACGGCCTGCACGGCCGGGTTATTAGCTTAGCGGCGGGCGCGGCGCTGGCCAACCCTAAACTTAAAGTTATCGCCCACGGGGGCGACGGCGGCATACTGAGCGAGGGGGTGGGCCACCTGGTGCACGCGGTGCGGAGCGATTACCCCATGCTCTTCATCCTGCACAACAACGAAAACTATGGCCTCACCACTGGCCAGGCTTCCGCCGCCACACGCAAGGGATTGCCCATGAACGGCTCACCGGACGGCGTAATACTGGATCCCATGGTGGCCTGCCAATTCGTGATGACGCTCCATCCCAGCTTCGTGGCGCGCACGTTCTCCGGTGACCTGCACCACATGACCAAAATCCTGCGCGCCGCCCTGAACCACAAAGGCTTCGCGTTCGTGGAAATCATGCAGGTTTGCCCCACTTACAACAAGGCCACCTCTCCCGCCTGGTTTTGGGACCGCGTCCGGGACGTTGAAAAACTGCCGTCTTACAACCCCACCGACTGGTGGCAGGCCATGAAAGCCGTGGAAGACCTGGATAAGGAAATCATGATGGGCGTGCTGTATAAAAAAGACCAGCCGAACTTCCTGGAACGCCTGCCCAACCGCAAAGACGTAAAAACCGCCCTCACGGAAGAAGTAGGCCACCACGACATTTCCGCCCTTTTAGAAGAAATGAAATAGCCTTTAGCCTATAAACACCATGGCCCACCAGCAAAAAGATTTTAACACTCTTATCGGTAAACTGTCGGGGCTAAGCGACAAGCAGATCGAAGCCCACCTTGGCCTGTACGCCGGCTACGTGAAAAAACTGAATGAAATTGAAGAAAAACTGGCAACGGCCGATAGGGCGCTGGCCAATTATTCCTTTGGCGAATATTCGGAGCTTAAAAGGCGCGAAGCCGTGGCCTTCAACGGCGCTTACCTGCACAAATATTACTTTGAGAACCTCTCTCCCGCTCCTGGCGAAAGGTCGAAGGAATTGGAGGAAGCCATCACGGCCTCCTTTGGGTCGTTCGACGATTATTTGAAAGACCTCAAAGCCTGTGCCGCCTCCACCCCCGGCTGGGTTTTGACCACCAAAAGCCGCGTGGACGGAAAATTGCACAACTACATTCTTTTTGAACACCACATCGGCCTGCCGGTGCATCAGGACGTTATCCTCGCGCTCGACTGCTGGGAACACGCTTATATGATTGACTACGGTACCAAAAAACCCGACTACCTGGAAGCTTTCCTGAAAAATGTGGACTGGAAGGTGGCAAGCGGCCGATTCAAAACGTACTAGCTACCCCTTTTTTTTTGATTATGTCGTTTGGGGTCATTTTTGATTCGTTTCGGATTTTTACCAAAAAACGTACAAAAAACAAAATGATTTAAAAAGTGCCTTTTTGGGATATCGCCATGGCCAGCGCATTTACTTTTCATCTATTTTTCACTAGAATAACCAGGCATTATGGACTACTACAAAGCCCTTGGCGTAGAAAAAACCGCATCGGAAGAAGAAATAA
Source organism: Candidatus Peregrinibacteria bacterium (assembly GCA_016927155.1). Taxonomy (GTDB): domain Bacteria; phylum Patescibacteriota; class Gracilibacteria; order UM-FILTER-43-11; family UM-FILTER-43-11; genus JAFGNE01. Next base: position 24,886 of record JAFGNE010000055.1, on the reverse strand, counting down.
AAAAGGCTTACCGCAAGCTGGCTTTAAAGTACCATCCGGACAACAAAGGCGGCGGCGATGAAAAAAAGTTCAAAGAGGCGACGGAGGCTTATGAAGTGCTGGGGGACAAGCAAAAACGCGTCCAGTACGACCAGTTCGGCAAAGTGGGGGGCGCCGGGCCTAATTTTGGCGGCGCGGGGTTTGGCGGATTCGATTTCAGAGGGTTTGAAAATGTGAATTTCGACTTCGGCGGCGGCTTGGGCGATGTGTTTGACGCGTTTTTTGGAGGCGGAGGAAAAAGGGGCAGAAAAAAATCCGGACCGGCGAAAGGAAATGACTTGGAAATGGTCGTCCGTGTCAGCTTCGAAGAGGCGATATTTGGAGCCACAAAAGAAATCGAGCTTACCCGTTATGAAACCTGTGACAGGTGCAAAGGCAACGGCGCGGAACCGGGCACTAAAATCGTGACTTGTGAACAGTGTAACGGCACAGGCCAGCAAGTGCGCCTGCAACGCACCCCGTTCGGGCAAATCCAGACGTCCGCCACCTGTTCCGCCTGCGAAGGATCCGGCAGGATACCTGAAAAGAAGTGTAAGGCCTGCAAAGGGGAAGGGCGTGTGGCCAAATCTTCGATGCTCAAAGTCAAAATCCCCGCCGGCATTGAGCATGAAGCCGTTATCCGATTGAACGGTAAAGGCGAAGCGGGGCTAAACGGCGGCGAGTACGGTGACCTTTTCATCCATGTGAGCGTGGGCGCCAGCAAGGAATTCGAAAGGGTAAAAAATGATATCCATACTACCCAAAAAATCCACCTGATCCAGGCGGTGCTTGGCGACGAGATTGAAGTGAAAACCGTACACGGCAATGTCAAACTCGTCATCCCCGCCGGCACGGAAAGCGGCAGGGCGTTCAGGCTGAAGGGTTACGGCGTGCCCAAGGTGAATTCTGACGAAAAAGGCGACCACATCATCACGATTCTGGTGGACGTGCCCAGGCGCCTCTCGCGCAAGGAAAAAGAAATGTATGAGCAATTGGCCAAAGAAGCCGGGCTTAACAACATAAAACCGCAAATAAAAAGTTGGTTCCAATAACAACGTGATTCGTGTAAATCCAAAATGCACCCCACGAAACACAAACCACGAAACAAGATTATGAAGATATTAGTTATCGGCGATATCGTCGGCCGGCCCGGAAGGAAAGCGGCCAAAGAGGCTATTTCAAAACTTAAAAAAAAGCATAAGTTCAATTTGGTCATCGCCAATGGCGAAAACCTGGCGCACGGTTCGGGCATCACTCTGACGACGCTGAAGGAAATGCGTGAGGCGGGCGTGGATATTTTTACAACGGGAAACCATATCTGGCGCCATCCCGAGGTGTTTCCGGAAATGCAGAAAGACAACACGGTTATCCTCCGTCCGGCCAATTACCCGCCCAGTAACCTCGGCCATGGGCAAAGGCTTTTGAAGTTAAAAAACAAAAAAATCCTTATCATCAACCTGATGGGGCGGGTATTTATGGATAAAGCCTATGATTGCCCGTTCCGCAAGATGGATGAAATCCTTGGCCGCTTTGAAAAGGAAAAGCCGGACGTGATTTTGGTGGACTTCCATGCCGAGGCCACCAGTGAAAAAGCGGCGCTTAAACATTACCTGGACGGGCGGATAACGGCGCTTCTTGGCACCCACACCCATGTGCCCACGGCAGACGCGGAAGTGACAGGAAAAGGCATGGCCTTCATCACCGATATCGGCATGACAGGGCCGACGGATTCCGTCATCGGCGCGGTGAAAGAGCCTGTGCTCGAAAGTTTTTTGAAACAAATCCCTTTCCGCCTGGATGTTGCCGAAGGCCCTTGCGTTTTCAATGCTGTCGTGATAGAAGTTACAAGCCGCCTGTTAGCGAAATCCATCAAGCCGGTACGCTTCGAAATTAACTGAGACACATGTTTAAACCTCCTCACTCTCAAAAGGAATCCAATATGCCGAAATATCTCGGCCTGGTCGTTCTGGTATTCTTTTCTTTCGTCCTCGGATGGAACGTGGGAGTCAACCATGCCGGCCGTTCTGCGGAAACGGGCGGCGGCAACACGGTTCTTGGGACTGAAAGCAAATCGGAAATGGTGGATATGAATCTTTTTTGGGATACGTGGGACCTGCTGGGCCGAAAATATGTGGAACCGCATCAGCTGGATGCCCAAAACATGATTTACGGCGCCATACACGGGATGGTAAACGCCCTGAATGATCCTTACACCTCTTTCATGACGCCCAAAGAAAACAAGGAGTTTCAGGATAGCATGCAAGGCACCTTGGAAGGCATAGGCGCGGAACTGACGCTGAAAAACGGCCTGATCACCGTTATTTCCCCTATCAGGGATTCACCAGCCAAACGCGCGGGGCTCATGCCGGAAGACGTGATTTACAAGGTGAATGATGAAACCACGGAAAACATGGGGCTGGAAGAAGCCGTAATAAAAATTCGCGGTCCGAAAGGAACGCCCGTAACCCTTTCCGTTCTGCGCAAAGGCCATAACGAACCGATCGTGATGAAAATCACGCGCAAAACGATTAAAATTGAAAGCGTGGATTTTAAAATGGATGATGGCATCGCGGTCATCGAAATCAACCAATTCGGCGACAAGACAAAGGAAGAATTCAGCAAGGCGGTGACGGCCCTTCAGGCCATGCGGCCTAAAGGCGTGGTACTGGACCTTAGGTATAATGGCGGCGGTTATCTGGAAGGCGCGGTGGATATCGCTTCGGAATTCATGGAAAAAGGCAAAGTCGTCACCATCAAAAAAAGGAATCCGGAAGAAGACGAAACGATTTCCGTGAATGGCAGCGCCCGGATGACGAATATCCCGCTTGTCGTGCTCATCAACAAAGGCAGTGCCTCGGCTTCGGAAATTGTGGCAGGCGCCATCCAGGATAACAAACGCGGCATGATCATAGGCGAGCCGAGTTTCGGCAAAGGCACCGTGCAGGAAGTGGAAAATCTGCTGGGCGGCTCCAGCCTGAGGATCACCATTGCAAAATGGTTCACGCCGGACGGACACAACATTACCGAAGTCGGTATCACCCCCGACCGGGTCGTGGAACGTACGGTGGGAGACATCGAAAAAGACAACGACACCCAAATGAAAGCGGCTCTCGGCTACCTGCGCGAAAAAGCCCAATAACTATTTTTCCAAACTGATCTTGTCGCCAAGATGAATGCCGTATTTTTCAACGAACCCGCCCGCGAGCTCCAAAACATAACGGGCAGGATGGTTGGGGAAATAGCGGGGACAAAGGTCATCGGCTGTTCCGCAAGGGGGAATCTTGCTTTTGATTTCAACAACGCTCTGGTCAGACCCGATAAAAACAAAATCGAGGGGGAAAACCATGTTCTTCATCCATAAAACCGGCGTGCCGGGATGCTCATAAACCAGAAGCATGCCTTCGTCCTCCGGAAGGAATGCCCTTCCCATCAGCCCTTTTTCGCGCTCTTTAGGGGTAGCGGCAATGTCCACCAGCAGGTTATAGCTATGTTCAGCGGTTTCGATGCGGAGCGGCACCTTGGCGGGCGTACGCGACCATAACATAAAACCCACGGCCAAGGCGAAGACAACCGCCGGCGCCAAATAATACCTGATTTGGGTTTTTCCTTTTTCCATCACTTTAAAAGTTTGCCAAGTTCCTTTTTGAATTCGTCCACGTCTTTAAAACTGCGGTACACGCTGGCAAAACGGATGTAAGCGATATGGTCGAGTTTCTTAAGGGCATCCATCACGTCATTGCCTATAGTCTGGCTGCTGATGTTCTTTTTGTTGGTGCCCCATTTCTCTTCCAGCCGGTTAACCATGTCATCAATCTGCATTTGGGTGACAGGCCGTTTGCCGCAGGCGATCCAAAGGCCGTTTTCCAGCTTAGTGCGGTTGTAAGGCTCATAAGTGCCGTCTTTTTTCTTCACAATCAAATTCGCCATTTCCGCGCGTTCAAATGTGGTGAAACGCCACCCGCATTTTTCGCATTCGCGCCGCCGCCGGATCACTTTCCCCTGCTCCGCCAGACGGGAGTCAACCACTTTTGTATCCGGTGTTTTGCACTTGGGGCAGTTCATTTTTTGAATTTATCATAAAGTTCTAACGCGAAATGGTCGGTCATGCCGGCAATGTAATCCTTAACGATAATGGCTTTGGGTTCGTTTTTCAGCCGCGCGATAAATTCTTCCGGCATTTTTTCCGGCTCATCATAAAATTTTTTAAACAGGAAATGGATAACCCCTTCGCCCTGGCGGTTATATTTTTGCACAGGTTCGAACTTGTAAAACCTCTCTTCAAGGAACTTGCCAAGTTCTTCAATCATTTTCGCCATGGCTTCGGAAAAACGTGCCACAGGCTCTTTTTGGCTGGACACGTCATCAAGTGTACGGATTTTCAGCTCATTGAGCCGCCCTTCGGTAGTTTGCACAAGGTCATTGATCATGATCTCGATAACGCGGGACCTGATAGTGCCGATATTGCCCCCTACATCTTTCATCGCTTCCTGCCAAAGCCTCAAATTTTCAAGGTCTTTTTCCGTGAAGGCTTTAGCGCGCAAGCCGTCATCAATGTCGTGGTGTTTATAAGCGATCTCATCGGCAACATTCACCAGCTGGGCCTCCAGGGTGGGCATGGCGGAATCGGTGGCCCGGGGAGAATCATAAGGGGTACGGTGCTTGTTGAGGCCATCGCGTACCTCAAAAGTGAGGTTGAGGCCGGGATAATTTTCGCTTTTGCGCTCCAGGCGTTCCACAACCCATAAGCTTTGTTCATTATGCTCAAAATGGGCGCCATGGGGTTCCAAAAGCTCATCCAGCGTTTGTTCGCCTTTATGGCCAAAACAAGGGTGACCCAAATCGTGCGCCAGGGCGATAGCTTCGGCAAGGTCTTCGTTCAGGCCCAGGGTACGCGCCAAAGAACGGGCGATACGCACCACTTCATCGGTATGGGAAGAACGGTTGCGGTAATGGTCGCCATGCCCCGCGAAAAAAACCTGGGTTTTTTTGGAGAGCCTTCGGCGGGCCAGGCAATAAATGATCCTGTCGATATCGCGCTGGAACGCCGTGCGCAGTTCATCTTCCGTTTCGGGATATTCCCGGCCTTTGGTTTCGGCGCTTTTCGCCGCGTAAGGGGCCAAGGTGTCCTGCTCCCGCGCCTCAATGTCTTCCCGTTTAAAAACCATGGAAATCATTAGTCAAAAAGACGGCTTTAAGGTATCATACCTGCAAGTGTGAAACAATGAGAGAACCCCTATGAGCGACCATGCCATGGAATTCCGTCGGCAAATCATCCACCTCACGTACGGGCCTGTCCTGGTGCTTTTATACCACTTCGGTTTTTTGAATAACGCCTTGCTCTTAGGTGTGATCATTGGCGGGGCCATGACTTCTTTTCTCGTCAAACGCGAAAAATTGGATTTTATACGGCGTATACTGGGGTTTTTTGAAAGGGAGCACCACATGCGGCAATTTCCCGGTAGGGGCATTTTGTTTTTTACCATTGGCGCCTACCTTTGCCTGGTGCTTTTCGATAAACCCATCGCCTACGCGGGCATTTTGATCTTGAGCGTGGGTGATGCCTTCACCAACTTGGTAGGTCGGCACCTCGGGCGCATGACAACCCGTCTGAACCCCGAAAAATTTCTGGAGGGGACCCTTGTCGGCATCATCCTTTCTATCCCCGTAGCGTATTATTTTGTACCCAACCTTTACGCGGCTATCGCGGCCTCCTGCATCGCCATGTTTTTGGAAATCCCCCAAATCAAAATTTTCGATTTCGAAGTGGACGACAACCTCATCATTCCCTTGGGGGCAAGCCTGACTTTGACCCTTTTTACCTAAAACATGATCCGCGTTCCATGACCCGTGATTTTATGGATAAGATCGAAAAAGGCCAAAAAGGGGAAGATTGGGCGGCGCGGTTCCTGGAACAAAACGGATATCGGATTTTGGCCAGGAATTACCGTAAGCGCCAGGGGGAAATCGATATCATAGCCAATGACCCGTCAACGGGCGAAACGGTGTTTGTAGAAGTAAAAATGAGGAAGGGAAAAAATTTTGGTTACCCGGAAGAAGCAGTCACGCCCGCAAAAATAAGGAAATTGGCTAGCACTGCCCTCCATTATCTTATGGAAAAACAAAAAGAAGACACCTTATGGCGTATCGACATCATCGCCATTGAAATGGAAGATGAAACGCCGGAGATAAAACACCTGAAAAACGTTACCCAAAACCAACTTTAGGCCATGGACAGCAAAAAACAAAAAATCATCACCGCCATCGGTATGGCCGCCCTGATCGCCTTGGTGCTCATCTGGTTTTATCCGCTCAACAAGGGCACGGTAATGATCACGACCGGCATAACAGCCTACGAAGTGCGTGTGGACGAAGAAAAATGGGTACCCTGTTCCGCCGACCCCTGTTCCCTGAAAATGGCCAGCGGCCCACATAACGTGGAATTCCAAAAGGAAAAATACTCCCCTGTCACCGCTCAGGTGGTCGTCAAACGCGGCAAACTTTCCGTTCTCGCCCTGAAACCGAAAAAAATCATGGAAATCCTGCCATCGAATAGGGTACCGCCCTATAAAAACGGGGAAACATTGCCTCCGCCGGCAGGCATCGCCGCTGAAAGCGTTCAGGCCTCCGCGTGGAACGCGGAGGGGGACAAATTTCTGTATTTGGATAAAGAAAAAGGCCGCCTCAACATGACAGACGGCGAAAAAACATCCCCGGTAACTGTCCTGGCCGGCCTCACGCCGCCCATCAGTTTATTTTGGTCGCCAGACGGAAACAAAGCGATAATTAAAAACGGTCAAAACCTGTATTTTATCGGCCTCGCGGAAGGTTCACGCAAAAAAGAGACGCTTTTGTTTGACCCGTCCAACATATCATGGGCCCCGGGAAGCGGCTATCTGGTATTCAATGACAGCGAAAATAATGTTTTTAAGTCGGATTGGCAAACGCGTGCCGTTATGCCCCTAGATAAAAAAATCCCGCTGGCCCAAAGCGTATGGATAAGCGAAAACACTTTAATCTACTTTGAAATGGGCGACGGCAGCCGTGCCTCCATTTACAGTTACGACATAAACAGCGGCGCCACCGATTCTCTTATCCAAAAATACGACTTTCCCCTCGATGCCGTGATTTTCGGCAAAGAAGAAAACAAAGCCTTTTTCCACAACCCCCAAAACGGCGGCTGGTATGAAATGGATTTGAACTGAAATGCGTTTTTAGCGCTTAGCCCACTGCGGCGCTTTGCGGGCGCGGTGCAGGCCGTATTTTTTGCGTTCTTTGACCCGAGAATCCCGCGTGAGGAAACCCGCTTTCTTCAAAGCGGGCCGAAGGGCGGGATCAAAAGTGGTAAGAGCCTTTGAAATCCCATGCCTAAGCGCATCAGCCTGGGCGTAAACACCGCCACCTTTGACCTGGGCAACGACATCAAAAATTTTGGCGGTATTCGTCATTTTTAGGGGAGTCTTGATTTTGCCGATAAGGACGCCGAAAAAATAATCCGCAACCGGATTCCCATTGACCGTAATTTCACCTTTGCCGTTTTCATAAAGGCGCACCAGGGCCACAGCCGATTTTCTTTTGCCATTGGCATAAAAGAAACGGTCTTTACGGCCGGCGGGAACCTTGGGGGCTTCCTCATGAGATGTTTTGGCGGCGACAGGCGGCTTGGCTTTAGCTTTAGGCATAACGGATTTTAAAATTAGATTTTAAGGGAAACGGGATTTTGCCCGGCATGGGGGTGTTCAGGCCCCTTATAAACCATAAGGCGGGCCATAATAAATTTTTTCATCTTATTGCGGGGAATCATGCCGGCCACCGCCTCTTCAATGATGCGGGCTGGATTTTTAGCGCGGACAGTTTCAAAGGGAACCCGTTTAATATGGCCTAAATAACCGCTATGGGTGATGTATTCTTTCTGCTTTTCCTTGCTGCCCGTAAGCATGATTTTTTCGGCATTGGTAACAACCACATAATCACCCGTGTCCACATGGGGGGTAAATTCGGGCTTATTTTTTCCGCGGAGCGTATTGGCTATAGCAGGGGCAATATGCCCAAGGATTTTGCCGCCCGCGTCAACAAGGTACCATCGGCGTTGGCTGCCGGGCCGGTGTTTGGCGACGAATGTTTTTTGCATATTTAAGTAAGTTCAATTTGTACCAGGGGAGCCGCGTCTCCGACACGGTGGCCCAAAGGGATAATACGGAGAAAGCCTGACTTCTTTTCTTTATAACGGGGAGCGAGGACTTGAACAAGCTTCGCGGAAGCGCTTTTTAGTGGGAGGAAGGAATCCGCGTGGCGAAGGGTATGGGCGGCGGACTTGTTGCGGGCCATGCTGATCAATTTTTCAAGAATAGGTTTTACCGCCATCGCTTTAGCACGGGTAGTTTTGACTTTTTCATAAAGGATAACTGAGGAGGCCAAATTGCCAAGCATGGCATTCAGGTGGGCCATATTCCTTCCGACGCGTTTGTTCTTCACTTGGTGTCGCATGGCATAAAGGGATTAAAAATTGCCGCTGTCTTCCGAAAGTTTTAGGCCGCGGGTAGCCAAAGCATCGGACACTTCCGTCATGGCTTTTTTGCCGAAACCGCGGAAATTGGAAAGCTTGCTGGGGTTGCACTTCACCAGCTGCTCAATGGAACCGATACCGCCATTGATGAGCGCGTTTAAGGTGCGGGGGGAGAAATTGAGGATTTCAATAGGCGTGTAGGTTTCCTTTTTGAATTCTTCTTCATGCTCTTCTATTTCCTTGGCCTTTACCCTGGCGACATCGCTCTGGAAATCAGGTTCCACTTCTTCTTTTTCCATCAGGAAAAGGTCGAAATAGGATTTGAGGACGCTGGCCGAAAATTTGAGGGCGTCTTCCGGAGTGATGGAACCGTTGGTTTCGATTTCCAGGGTAAGTTTATCGAGGTCCGTCATCTGGCCTACGCGAGTGCTCCCCACATCGTACTTCACCTTGATGACAGGCGAATAAATCGCGTCAATTTGGATAAGGCCGATGTCTTTTTTATCCTTTTTGCGCAACCCCACCGGCAGGTAACCGACGCCTTTTTCCACCGTAAGTTCCATGGAAAATTTAGCGCCACGCTTGGTGATGGAAGTGATAACATGGTCCGGATTCAGGATTTCGATAGTGCTGGAATGGTCAATCATTTTGGTAGTCACATCGCCTTCCTTGGAAACGGAAAGTTTCATGACCTCGGGATCCTTGGAGTGTTTCTTTAGGCGGACCTGCTTCAGGTTGAGGAGGATATCCAGAACGCTGTCTTTCACGCCGGGGAGAGTGGAATATTCATGGGAAACACCTTCGATTTTAACGGCGGTAATCGCCGCCCCCGGAAGGGAAGAAAGGAGAACGCGCCGGAAAGCGTTGCCCAGCGTCATGCCATAACCCGAAGGAAGAGGGCTGATGACGAAGACCGCATGGTTGCCTTGGGCCGATTCGATTTTGATCTTGGGTAAACCGATCTCCTCTTGGATAATATGCATAAGATAAAAAGTTAAGAATTCTAGCGGGAATAGAATTCAACGATAAGCTGGCTGTCGATTGTTTTTTCCAAATCATCCTTTTCCGGAAGGGCGGCGACCTCAGCGGTAATGCTTTTAAGGTCCACCTTTAGCCATTTGGGGGCATAATTTTTAAGCTTTTCCAACCCCGCAAAAAGAGGGGAATCTTTAAGTTTGGGGGCGATCGTGATTTTATCGCCGGGACGGACAAGGACGGAAGGGATGTCGATGCGGCGGCCGTTCAGGCGGAAATGCCCATGGGCGACCATCTGGCGGGCCTGCACGCGGGTAACGGCAAACTGGGAAACATAAACCACATTATCCAGCCGGCGTTCCAAAAGGCGCAACAAGTTTTCGGCGGTATCACCAGGCTGAGAAACCGCTTTCTGGAAATATTTTTGGAATTGTTTTTCGTGAATTCCAAAAACAAACTTGGCTTTCTGCTTTTCCTCCAGCTGATGGCCGAATTCACTTTTTTTTCTGCTGAATTTAGCGCCATGCACCCCTGGTTTTGCCTGACGGCGTCGGAGGATTTTAGTATACTTTTCCGTTCCGAAAAGGTTAACACCGAGCCTTCGGCAGAGCTTCGCTTTTGGCTTAAGATAACGCATAGCTAAAGGAATTGGTTACGGAATTAGATGGTTAATTGCGACGGGCCTTCTTCTTGCGGCAGCCGTTATGGGGAACGGGGGTCGTGTCGAAAATAGCCTTAAGCTCCAGGCCAGCGGCCTGCAGCCCGCGGATAGCCTGTTCACGGCCAGTGCCGACGCCCTTTACAAAAATTTTGACGCGCTCAATGCCGAACGGGGACGCTTTTTCCATCAGTTTTTCGGCTGTAATTGTGGCGGCGTACGGAGTGGATTTACGAGTGCCTTTGAACCCACACCCTCCCGCGGAAGCCCACGCAAGCACATTGCCGTTAGGTTCGGCGACAGACATAATTGTGTTATTGTAGGAAGCTGTGATAAAGATGTTCGCCTCCGGTACGGCGCGGCGGCCTTTTTTTTCGGCAGCAGTCTTTTTCTTTGCCGTCTTGCCCTCTTCCGCTTTAACTGTGGCAGGACTGGCGGATTTGGCGGACGGTGCAGGAGCTTCGGATGAGGCGGGAGTTTTAGGTTCAGTCATAAAAATAAAAATGCGAAATGATAGAAAGTGGATGTAAAATTATTTTTTCTGCTCTTTCACCTTGCCGCTGCCCATAGTAACGCGTTTGCCGCGTTTGGTGCGGGCATTGGTTTTGGTGCGCTGCCCCCTTGCGGGAAGCCTGCGACGGTGGCGGAAACCGCGATAAGTGCCGATTTCCTGCAAGCGCTTGATATTACCGGCCACAAGGCGCCTTAAATCGCCTTCCACCACAAGTTTGCCAATGGCTTCGCGGATTTTTTGCTCCTCCTCAGGGGAAAGGGCCTCAACTTTGGCATCCGGATTAATGCGAAGGCTCTCTAAAAGCTTTTTGCTGGCGCTATGGCCAATGCCGTAAATATAAGTTAGGCCTATTTCAACGCGCTTATTTTTGGGAAGATTGATTCCTGCGATACGTGCCATGGAGATTGAAATGAAAAATGTTAAAAGAAAAATCCGCGTAAGCGGTTAACCTTGGCGCTGTTTATGTTTTTTGGAGCGCGGGCAAATAACCCGGACAACGCCTTTTCTGCGGATGATGCGGCAGTATTCGCATATTTTCTTCACAGAAGCTCGGACTTTCATGGGAAAACCGGGTTAAAACTTAAAATTCAGTTGGTTTTGGTGTTGGATGGCGATAAGTGATGCGGCCCTTGGAGAGATCGTATGGGGTCATTTCAACCGTTACGATATCGCCGGGAAGGATACGAATGTAATTCATCCGGATTTTCCCGGAAATGTGGGCTAAAATGGTATGCCCCTGGTAATTACCATCTATGAGTTGCACGCGGAAGGTGGCGTTGGAGAGGCATTCCAAAATTTTTCCTTCTACCTCAATGACTTCTTTGGCCATAGATTCACTTAGAAAAACACAAGCGGGATTAGTGTACACAATCACACTATGTGACGCAAAGGGAATTTCAAAAACTTAAAATTTTGTATTGCAAAAAAATAATTTTATTTTAAAATAATATTTAAACAATAATCTCATGCCCTTTTTCTGTTACCGCAACCGTATGCTCAAAATGGGCGGAAAGAGCGCCGTCCGCGGTAACGATCGTCCACTTGTCACCAAGCGTTTCCACTTCCCCCGTCCCCATGGAAGCAATCGGTTCAATGGCCAAGGTCATGCCTGCTTTTAATTGCGGCCCCGTCCCTTTTACGCCCGCGTTAAGAATTTCAGGTTCTTCATGAAGGGCGCGGCCTACCCCATGCCCTGTACATTCAATGACCGGTGAAAAGCCGTACATTTCCAGAATTTTTTGGATAACAGCGGAAATATCGCCCACATAGGCGCCGGCTTTAACGGCTTTCAGGGCCTCCTGAAGGGATTTTTTGGTAATCTTAACAAAATAAGAGACCTCCGGCGTAACGGCGCCAATCAAAAACGTGCGGCAGGCGTCGGTATAAAAACCTTTGTAAAGGACACCGCAATCCACCCCGATGATATCCCCCTCTTTTAAAATACGGTCAGCCGAAGGGATCCCATGGACCACTTCTTCATTGATTGAGGTGCAAAGCGTGGCCGGATAGCCGTGATACCCTTTAAAGCCGGGCCGGGCGCCGGCATGGCGTAAAATCAGGCTTTCTGCTAGTTTATCAAGCTCTAAAGTGGATATTCCGGGCCGTACGGCCCTTTCCATGGCATCCAAAACCTCTTTTAAAATAACGCCCCCTTCGCGCATAGCCTGCAGTTCTTCCGAAGTTTTGATCGGTATTCGTCCCATAAAAACAAACGGATGGCTGTTTTGCTTGCGAACAGCGGACTGTTCGCCGGATGCCCCATCCGAAAACGGTTATGAAAAAAGATAGCCGGCCTTGTCGATCATTTCTTCCGTCACATCGGGAATGGACTGTTCGCCGTCAACCTCTATGAGGTGGTCCGTCTGGTAAAAATGCTTGATGACGGGCATGGTCGAATGTTCATAATTATCCAGCCGGGTTTTGATGCTTTCCAGATTGGTGTCATCTTGCCGAACGATAAGCGGGCTACTGTCTTTGGCGCAGACGTTGCCCTTATAAAAAGCGGGATAAATTTCTTTACAGACCGGACAAACACGGCGCTGGGTAAGCCGTTTGATGGCCTCTTTTTCGGAAATTTTAATGTGGAGCGCGAACGCGTCACGGTTGTGCCCTTTCAGGAGGGCAAGCAATTTTTCCGCCTGGTCGGGGGTACGGGGGATGCCGTCGAAAAGGACAGGGGTCTCTGCGGGAACGCCCTGCAGGAAATTTTCCACGACCTGCATGATTGTTCCGTCATCCACTAAATTTCCGCTTTCCACAATGCTTTTGATTTTAAGCCCCAGCGGACTGCCCGAAGCGATCATTTGCCGGAGGGAATCGCCCATATCAAAAACCTTCAAGTGGTACCGCTCAGCCAAAATCTTGCCTTGCGTACCCTTGCCTGAACCTTGCATTCCGAACAAAATGATATCCATACTTTGGGCGCGTTCCGTCATTCGTGAGAATTCACGGAACACGTTATTAATAAAGTTTTTCGTAATCGTGCATCACAAGCTGGGCGTCCACCTGGCGGACGAGATCCAGCACAACACCGACAACGATGATGAGCCCGGACCCGCTGATAAGCATATCGCCCGTGGAAAGGGGAGTGTATTTGCTGAAAAGGATAGGAACAACCGCCACAATGGCGATAAATACGCCGCCAAACAGGTTCATGGCATTGGAAACTTTGCCCAGGTAATCGGCGGTTTGCCTGCCGGGGCGCATGCCGGGGATAAACCCGCCGCGTTTTTGGATATTTTCGGCCACCTGATCGGGGTTAAATGTGACGCCCACGTAAAAATACGTGAAAGCGACAATAAGCAGGAAATAAAAAACCAGGTAAGCGTAGGTTGGATTGCTGGCATTGAAGTATTTGAGGATAAGGCTGGCGGTTTTTTTGAGGTATTCGGACGCCGAAGCGTTAAAAAACTGCGCCATCACGGAAGGAAACGTCATGATGGAAATGGCGAAAATAATGGGGATCATGCCCGCCTGGTTAACCCGGATGGGAAGCGACGCTTTTTCCCCTTTGCCGCCTGTGGCCCGTGTAGCATACGTGATGGGAATTTTGCGATGCCCTTCAGAAATGAGCACGACAAAAATAAGCATGAGGATTGTCAGCACCAGAAAACCTACAAAATAGGACATTTTGGTGGTATCGCCGCTCTGGGCGAGGCCAAGCATACGGCCCATAACGGGCGGCATACCGGAAACGATACCGGCAAAAATGAGGATGGAAATGCCGTTACCGATGCCTTTTTCCGTAATCAATTCGCCAAGCCACATAATGAACAAGGTGCCCGTCGTGACAATGACCATAATCGGCAGGATGACGCCCCATTTCTCCACATTAGGGATGAGCTGCCCCTGGGCGCTTTGGTTGAGGATGATCACCATGCCGTAAGACTGCAGGAAAGCGAGGGGGACGGTAAGAAGGCGGGTATACTGGTTTAGTTTTTTACGGCCTTCCATACCCTCTTTGGACATAGTCTCCAGCTTGGGAATGACGATGGTCATCAGCTGGATGATGATGGAAGCGTTGATATAGGGCGAAAGGCCCATGAGGACGATGGAAAAATTTTCCATGCTGCCGCCGGTGAGGGCCGAAAAGACGCCGAGCAAAGTGTTCTGTTCAAAAATACGGGCCAGCGCCTGCGGGTTAACATAGGGCAGGCTGATATGGGCCGCGATGCGGAAAATAAGGAGGATAAAAAGCGTGAACAGGATTTTTTTCCTGAGGGTGGGTGACTGCCAGATTTGATGGAGATATTTGAACATGAAAGGCCAAATTAAATAATTTTCCCGCCGGCAGCATTGATTTTCGCCCTGGCGGAAGTGGAAACTTTCTGCACTTTGACCGAAACTTTCCTGGCCAGTTTCCCGTCACCCAAAATCTTCACGGGAATGCCTTTCTTGTGGATAAGGCGTTTTTCGAGAAGCGTCTCAATGCTCACTTCCTCGCCGTCTTTGAACAGATTAAGGTCACGGACGTTTACGATCTGATAAATGACCTTATTAACATTTTTAAATCCGCGCAATTTGGGCAGGCGCATGACGAGGGGCGTTTGCCCGCCTTCAAAGCCGGGACGCACGTTGCCGCTTTTGCGGGCACCTTGCCCTTTGCAGCCGCGGCCGCAAAAAGAACCTCCGCCGGCGGAATCGCCGCGGCCCAGGCGTTTGCCCTTGGTGGTGGCGCCCGATTTAGGTTTCAATTGGTGAAGCATAATGGAATCGATTAAGTGTAACGTGAAAGCGTAACGGATAGGCTACGCGTACACGGGCTATTTTTTATTCTGATTCTCTTTTTCCCCCTCTTCTTTCTTGTTATTTTCTTCCGGCTTGGCAGCGGCGGCGGGAGCGGCGGGTTTGGCCGTGCGCTTGGAGGGACGCAACTGTTTCAGCGCCATGATAGAAGCCTGGGCCGTGACGAGGATATTACGCGAACCGAAATCCTTGCTGAGGATATTTTTAACCCCTGCCAGGTTCAGTATCTTCCTGAGAGCCCCGCCGGCAATGACGCCGGTACCGGGAGCGGCAGGCATCATCATGAGGCGGGCGGCCTTGTACTTGAATTTTACAGGGTGGGGGATGGTATCACCGGGAACGATTGGGACACGAATGACATTTTTTTTGGCCTGGACAATGGCTTTCTTGATGCCGATAGCCACCTCGGAAGCTTTGCCGATCCCAAGGCCGACGCGGCCTTTCCTGTCCCCTACCGCAACCGTGCAGCGGAAACGCAGGCGGCGCCCGCCCTTGACCACGCGGGTCACACGGTCGATCTGGAGGGTTTCCTCATCAAATTCTTTCTGCTCGGCAATGTGGGCCTTAGCCCTTTGGAAATTCTTAGCCATGTAATGAAAATTTGGAATTTAAAATTTAAAATTTAAAACTGCAATCCCCCCTCCCGCGCGCCTTCAGCCAGCGCTTTCACGCGGCCGTGGTACAGGAAGCCGCCACGGTCAAAAACGCAGGTTTTGATGTTCTTTTCCATGGCTTTTTTAGCCAAATCTTTGCCGACTTCTTTGGCCAAATCTGTTTTGGAGCTCTTTTTCATCTTCAAGCTGGAACTGGAAACCAGGATTTGGCCATTAAGGTCATCGATAAGCTGGGCGTAAATGCCTTTCAGGCTCCGGTAAACGGCAAGGCGGGGGCAATAAGCCGTTCCTGCAACGCGGGAACGGATACGGGCGTGCCGGCGGATTCTTTTTTGGGGTTTACTGAGTTTCATAGGGTAAATGACAAATGAAAAATAATAGATTAAATTGTAGGTTATTCTTTGGATCCGGCTGCGGCCTTGCCTGCTTTGCGGACAATGTGTTCGCCAAGGTAATGAATACCTTTTCCTTTATAAGGTTCCGGGGGTTTGTAACCGCGTATGTTCGCGGCCGCCTGGCCCACCGCCTGCTTATCGATACCGGAAACAATAATGATATTTTTCTGCTCCTTATCCATTTCCAGCTTCACCCCTTTAGGCGCTTCAAAGACGATGGGGTGGCTGAAACCGAGATTTAGTGTGATCTTCTGGCCGCTGACCTGGGCGCGGAAACCGACGCCGGTAATCTCCAATTTTCTCTCAAATCCGGACGTGACACCCTGGATCATGTTGGAAAGCATCATGCGGGTAAGCCCCTGAAAACTGGAAGCGCGTGAATCATCACCTTTTTGGCGCACTTTAAGCACAGAATCGGCCTGGGTGACCGTAACATAGGCCGACAAGGGAAAATGGAGTTCGCCTTTCGGGCCTTTCACTGTAACGGAATCGGCGGTAAGGGTGATTTCAACCCCTTTGGGGACCGAGATAAGTCTTTTTCCGAGACGGGACATGGTTGTTCTGATTAGAAAATTAGAAAATTACCAGATTTCACAGAGGAGCTCACCGCCGATCCCCTGCTTGCGGGCGTCTTCGCCGGTCATGACCCCCTTGGACGTGGAAACGATGGAAATTCCGTAACCGCTCATCAGGGGTTTTAAATCCTCTTTCTTTTTATAAAGCCTTTGGCCGGGCTTGCTGGCGCGGGTGAGGTTCGTGATTTTTTTCCGCGGATTCAGCGTGAGGGTGATTTCACTGAACGCTCCTTGCTTTTCCAACTTAAAGTCATCCACAAAATGGCGTTGTTTAAGCACGGCCAGGATAGCCATCTTCATTCGGGAATGGGGCACCCGGACTGTAGACTGCCTGGCACTTGTGGCATTCCGTATGCGGGTGAGCAAATCGGCGATCGGATCGGTAGTCATAACAATGAAAAAATTAAATTTCAAAAAGGTAAAAACCGTTACCAGCTGGATTTTTTAACGCCCATAATCTCCCCGCGGGAAGCGAGTTCCCGGAAGCAGATACGGCAGACATCAAACATGCGCATATACCCGTGGCCGCGCCCGCAAAGTTTGCAGCGGTTGTACACGCGGGTCCATTTCTTCATTTTCTTCCCGCGGGCAAGCGACTGAAGGTATTTCCGTTTCATCCGTGCGGTCTTAACAACAAGGGCGGTTCGGGCCATAGAAATAACAGGTTAAAAAATGGATAAATTATTTTTTAAAGGGGAATCCAAGGTGCGTGAGGAGGGCGCGGCCTTTTTGATCGTCGCCGGCAGTGGTGACGATAGTGATCTGCATGCCATGGACATTAAGCACGTCATCCGGGTTGATTTCCGGAAAAACAATGGCTTCCTTAAAGCCGATCGTGTAATTGCCATGGCCATCAAAAGCCTTGGGGGAAAGGCCCCTGAAATCGCGCACGCGCGGAAGGGCGATATTGACGAGGCGATACAGAAATTCGTACATGCGGTTGCCCCGCAGCGTGACCATGATACCAACGGGCATCCCTTCGCGCAGCTTGAAATTCGAAATAGCCTTTTTTGCTTTGGTAACCACGGGTTTTTGGCCGGCGATTTTGGCGATATTGGAAATGACATCGGAATAGTCTTTCGTCTTTTTAAGGAGGCTCCCTATGCCCACATGGACTTTAACGGCTGTCACTCGGGGGACGGCCATACGGCTGGGAAGGTTGAACTCTTTTTGGAGAGTGGGGGCGATCTGGGTTTTAAAAGTTTCCTGGAAAGACATGGGAATACGGTATTAAAAAGTTTAGGTTAAGCTTTCTTCTTCTTTTCAATTTTGGCGACGGCTTGTTCAAGGGACTCGCCGCATTTTTTGCAGACACGGAACTTGGTGCCCTCTTTGGGGATCTTGTAAGCGACGCGCGTGGCCTTTTCGCAATTCGGGCACACCACCATGGCGTTGGAAACGGAGAAGGGGGCTTCGTATTTGATTTTTTGGCCCGCGTGCGTGGAAGTTTTCTTAATGTGTTTAGTGCGCACGTTCACGCCTTCCACGGTAATTTTTTCCGTTTTTTTATACACGCGCATCACTTTGCCGGTTTTACCTTTGTACTTGCCGGCAATGACCAATATTTTATCGTTAGCTTTGACTCTCATGGTTATAACAAGTTAATTAGAGGACTTCGGGCGCCTGGGAAACAATTTTCTGGTAACCGCGGTTCCGAAGTTCCCTGGCGATGGGCCCGAAAACACGCGTGCCTTTCGGCATGCCGTCTTTAGAAATGATGACGACGGCATTGTCGTCAAATTTAAGGTAAGAACCGTCTTCGCGGCGGATAAGCCGCTTGGTGCGCACGATGACGGCCGATTGGACAGAGTGCGTCTTAACAACACCGCGCGGAGCGGCGTTTTTAATGGCAACCATAATGACATCGCCGATATGGGCATAACGCCTTTTGCTGGCGCCGAGCACCTTGATGCACTGGGCTATTTTGCCACCGGTATTATCCGCGACGGTGAGGAGTGTTTGGACTTGAATCATAAAAATAAAGGGCTAGACTTTTTCCTTGCGAATAAATTTCCACCGTTTCAACTTGCTGAGGGGCAGGGTCTCACCGATGACAACCGTATCGCCGGGCTGGCAGGCGGAAGCGTCTTCAAGGTGGGCGTAAAACTTCCTGGAAATCATATAGCGCTTCCTGTATTTCGGGTGGGTTTTATACTGGGTAACAGAAACCACGATGGTTTTGTTCATTTTATTGCTGACGACGATTCCTGTTTTAGTTCTCATAAGGGTGGAAAATTATTGTTTCTTGGAAGTTTTGAGTGACTCTTCGGCTTTAGCTTCTTGAAGAAGGGTAAGCACGCGGGCGATATAGCGCTTGTGTTTAGCCACCAGGCTGGTGTCTTTCAAGTGTTTGGTACGCGCGCCCAGACGCGCTTTCAGGACCTCGTTACGGGCGCTTTTCAGCTCCTGCATGAGTTCCTTTACGCCCGATGAACGCAATTCCTGGATGGTAAGCATAAAAAATGGCGGATAAAAAATTAATGGCGGGCAACAACTTTCGTCTTGATGGGTAATTTGGTGTCGGCAAGTCTCAGGGCCTCGCGGGCAATAGATTCCTGGATACCGTCCATTTCAAAAATGACCGTGCCGGGCTTTACGCGCGCCACATACAACTCCACGCTGCCCTTGCCGGAACCCATAGGCACTTCGGAAGCTTTTTTGGTAAGGGGAAGGTGGGGGAAGATGCGGATCCAGATTTTGCCGCCGCGTTTGATGGCGCGGGTCATGGCACGGCGCGCGGCTTCTATCTGGCGGGAAGAAAGCTCGCCGGGTTCCATGGCCTTAAGGCCGAAAGAGCCGAAACTGACGGTATTGCCGCGTTGGGCGATTCCGGTAAACCCTCCGCGGGCGCGGTGGGATTTCCTGTATTTTGTTCGTTGGGGCTGTAACATAACAGAATGAATTTAGGATTTTTTAGCTTGGGGAAGTTCCTTTGATTTGCCTTTGAAAACCATGCCCTTGTAGACCCATACCTTAATGCCGATACAGCCATACGTGGTAAAGGCGTTCACGTGGGCGTAATCAATATCGGCGCGGAGCGTGTGCAAAGGGATATTGCCTTCCTTAAAATATTCTTCACGGGCGATTTCAACGCCGTTCAGGCGGCCGGAAGCCTTAATCTTGACTCCTTTGGCTCCGGATTCCATAGCTTTTTGGACGGCCATTTTGGCGGCGCGGCGGTAGGCAATACGCTTCCGGATCTGTTCCGCGATCATTTCCCCCAAAAGTTGGGCGGAAAGGTCGGGATTGGGAAGCTCCAGGATATTGACCTCAATATTCTGGCCGAATTTTTTGCTGAGCATATCCCGAAGGTCATCAATCGCCACGCCCTGCCGGCCGATGATAAGACCCGGTTTGGCCGCATAAATATTGCAGACCACTTTTTTGGCGGAACGTTCGATTTCAATTTTGGTCACTCCCGCCGTTTTCAATTTGTCACGGATAACTTTCCGGATGGCCAGATCGGAATGGAGATACTTGGCGAAATTTTTGCCGTCCGCGTACCACTTGGAATCCCAAGTTCCGATGATGCCAAGGCGTAAGCTCTTTGGATTGACTTTTTGTCCCATAAGAAGATTGGAAATTTAAAAAGTTAAGGGGTTGGAAATTATTTGCTCGCAGGCTTTTTGGAGGCTTTTTTTACCGGTTTTTCCGCCTTGCCCTCCGTTTTGGCCTTTTTAACGGGCGCTTTAGGCGCTTTTTTCTCCGCTTTCGGGGCAGCGGGGGCCGATTTGGCCGGAACGGATTTTACGGGAGCAGGAGTACCGGGAACGCCGACTTCCACAGTAACGTGGGCCGTACGCTTAAGGATGGGATGGTGCCTGCCGCGCGATACGAACAAACCGCGTTTCATGGTGGCGCCTTTAGTAACCAGGATTTTAGTGATAACAAGCTCATCCCAAGACTGGCCAAAATTATTTTTAGCGTTCGAGGCGGCGGAATGGACAACCTTATAAAGGATGCGGGCCGCTTTTTTAGGGGTGAACTTAAGGATGGCCAGGGCTTCCTTTACGGTCTTGCCCGTCACCATTCCCGCCACAAGGTTAGCCTTGGCGGGGGAAATCCTGATTCTGCGTAAAACGGCTTTCATGGCTTAAATTTTAAGAGTTAGATTTGATTTAAGAAGATTTGGAGGCGGCCTCTGTTTTGGCCATTTTACCGCCATGCCCCTTGAATTTGCGGGTGGGAGCGAATTCGCCGAGTTTATGCCCGACCATGTTCTCGGTAATGTAAACGGAAATATGGGTTTTACCGTTATGGACGCCAAGGGTATGGCCCACAAATTCGGGAGAAATGGTACAATGGCGCGCCCAAGTCCGGATAACTTTCTTTTCGCCGGAAGCTTCCATCATCTGGACTTTCTTGAGGAGCTTGGGGTCGACGTAAATTCCTTTTTTTAGGCTTCGGCTCATGTTTTATATAAATTACGAATTACGAATGCCGGACTATTTCTTCCGGCGGCTTTTTACAATAAGGTTATTGGACCATTTCTTGCGCTTGCGGGTTTTCACGCCCAATGCGGGGGCGCCCCAGGGGGTTTTGGGATGTTTAAGGCCGATAGCGCTGTGCCCCTCGCCGCCGCCATGGGGATGGTCGCACGCGTTCATGGCAATACCAAGCACCTGCGGCCGGCGGCCCATCAGGCGAACACGGCCGGCCTTGCCGATGACCACATTGCTGTGGTCGGGGTTGGAAACAACGCCGATGGTGGCATAGCATTCTTTGGTGACATAACGCACCGAACCGGAAGGCATCTGGACTTGCGCCATAGGGCCATCGAGTGAGGTGAGCTTTCCGGAAGAACCGGCCGTGCGGACCATCTGCCCGCCCTTGCCGGGGGAAATTTCAACGTCGTGGATGCTGAACCCGATAGGGATATTTTTAAGCTGCATGCGGTTTCCCGGCTTCACCTTGGCTTTTTCGCTGCAGATGACGCGGTCGCCGGTTTTTAAGCCGACAGGGGCAAGGATATAGCGCTTCTCGCCGTCGGCGTAACAGACAAGGGCGATAAAAGCGGTGCGGTTGGGATCGTATTCAAGGGATTTGATCACACCGGAAATATTGAGCTTGTCGAAACGTTTGCTGTCGATGACGCGATATTGCCGTTTGGTGCCGCCGCCGCGGTGGCGGACGGTAATGCGCCCCGTGTTATTGCGCCCTGAATTCTGCTTTTTGGAGGAAAGCAGGCGCTTTTCGGGTTTCTTTTTAGTGAGCTCGCTGTAATTAACGACGCTCATCTGCCGACGACCCGCGGTGGTGGGCTTATACTTTTTGATAGCCATTATTTGGAAGCTTTAAATTTATTGAAATCAAGGGACTGCTTGGTCTTGAGGGTTACAATCGCCTTGCGGCCGGTGTGCCGCTTGGTAATTTCCCGGCCGCGGCCCGCGACGCGGGCTTTTTTACGGACAGAAACGATGTTAACGGAATCAACAGCGACTCCGTAAGCTTTTTGGACGGCCCGGGCAACATCCAGTTTAGTGGCATCCTGATGCACCAGAAACGTGTATTTCCGGCCCGTTTGGGCTTTTACGCTTTTTTCGGTGACCACCGGAGATTTTAAAACGTAAGTGATGTCCATATTATTTCTTTAAAAATAATGTTTCAGCTTTTTTGAGCGCCTCTTCCATAAACATGATTTTCTCGTATTTCATGAGGTCATGGAGATTGAGGTAATCGACAAGAATGGTTTTAACGTTGTCCAAGTTAGCGCAGGACTTTTCAAAATTCGCCTCACGCGAAGACACGACCACCAAAAGGGAACGTTTGACGGGAAGTTTTTTAAGCAAAGCGGCGAATTCCTTTGTTTTGGGGGTTTTCACCTCGAATTTGTCGAGCGCGAAAACCGCTTCTTCCGACGCTTTTTTGGACAAAGACGAAAACAGGGCCGCGCGGCGCTCTTTTAATGGCATATCTTTCTCGTAATTGCGCGTGTTGCGGGGGCCAAAAACCGTGCCGCCATGCCGGAAGATGGGACTGCGGGAAGCGCCATGGCGGGCATGGCCTGTGCCTTTTTGCTTGTACGGCTTCCTGCCGCCGCCGCGGATTTCACCGCGGGTTTTGGTATGGGCGGTAGCCCGGCGCGCGTTTGCAAGCTGGCGGAGCACTGCCAGGCGCATCAATTCTTCATTCACCGGGGCCTTAAATATTTTATCGTTCACTTCCACGGAACCTTTCTTCTCGCCGGACTGTTGATAGAGATCTATTTTCATTGGATAATTCGTAATTTGTAATTCGTAATTTAAAATTTAATGTAAACGTATCCGTTATTCGCCCCGGGAATGGCGCCTTTGATGCCCAGGACATGCCTGGACGGTTCGAAGACGATAACAGGGCGGTTTTTAAGCGTGATGGTATCCGTGCCCATGTGGCCGGGGAGCTTGCGGCCCTTTCTTACGCGGCCGGGCTTAGCGCGGCAGCCAATGGAGCCGGGCTCGCGGTGGAAGTGGGACCCGTGGGAAGCGGGACCGCCGGCAAAGCCGTAGCGCTTGACCACCCCCTGGAACCCCTTGCCTTTGGAAACGCCGGTAATCGTGACTTCTTTCACCTCTTTCAGGGCACCCAAGTCGACAGCTTGTCCGACTTTGTAGTCCTCGGCCTTTTCCACGCGGAATTCTTTCAGGGTTTTGAACTTGATATTTTTGGAAGGATTCTTATACGCGTCAAACCCTAGGACTATCGCCGGATATCCATCCTTCTCCTGCGTCTTCACTTGGGTAACCGTATTCGGTTCACAACGGACGAAGGTGACGGGGATCACGCGGCCATCATCTTGGATGATTTGGCTCATTCCTAACTTTTTGCCTATAATTCCTGGCATAGTTTTTAGAGGTTAAAGGGGTATTTTGACCTGGATGGCCTAAACCCCGCGGATAACATAAATCTGTGTTTGCCCGATTATTTTAAAGGTTAATCAAATGAAGTCAAGGCGATTTTGGACAAAGTGTCTACATTCCTCTCCCCCTGTCGGGGAACTTTCTTCTACTATACTTAAAGCTTTGCCACCACATTTGTGCCCACAAACGGGGTGGCGCCCCAAAAGGGGCAAAGTCAAAAATATATTCCCAAACGCAGATCCGCGATAACGGGGAAAAGGGTATAAAAAAAGCCTCTCTAAATATAGAAAGGCTTTCGGGATGTTAGACAGTGTCTACATCATCTTTATTTCAATATCAACACCGGCAGGCAACGAAAGCCCTGTCAGGGCTTCGATGGTGGCGTGCGTGGTCTCGCGCAGGTCGATCAGCCTTTTGTGGATACGCATTTCGAACTGCTCGCGGGCGTTTTTGGAAATGAAAGTGGAGCTGTTCACGGTAAACTTCTTGATTTTTGTGGGAAGCGGAATAGGCCCGGCAATGATAGCACCCGTGCGTTCTGCCGTTTCCATGATCATTTTAACGGCTTTGTCTATGATCGTGTGATCAAAAGCTTTTAAAGAGATGCGGATACGCTGGGTGCTTGTTTGAGCGGACTTCTTGTCGGCCATGGGACGAATTGTTAGGGGACTTGCCTCTAAGGCAGGGGTCCAAATAAGCTTTACAATCCCCCGTAGGCACGAATGTCATCCCGAACTTGATTCAGGATCTCGCGCCTACGGAAGACAAAAAGTTTACTTGAGTATCTTGGTGACAACACCGGCGCCGACCGTGCGGCCGCCTTCGCGGATAGCGAAACGGGTGCCTTCATCCAAAGCGATTTGCTTGCCAAGGGCGACCTTCAATTTAACTTTGTCGCCGGGCATGACCATTTCGGTGCCTTCCGGGAGGAAAGCTTCACCGGTAACATCCGTGGTGCGGATGTAGAACTGGGGCTTGTAGCCCTTAAAGAAAGGGGTATGGCGGCCGCCTTCCTCTTTGGTAAGCACATACACTTCGGATTCAAATTCGGTATGGGGAGTGATGAAGCCGGGCTTGGCCAAAACCTGCCCGCGTTCGATTTCGTCGCGCTCAATGCCGCGAAGGAGCAAACCGACGTTATCGCCCGCCTGGCCCTGGTCGAGAAGCTTGCGGAACATTTCCACGCCGGTAACCACAACTTTGCGCGTGTCGCGCAGGCCGACAATTTCAACTTCATCGTTGATCTTGACGATGCCCTGTTCAATACGGCCCGTGGCCACCGTGCCGCGGCCTTTGATGGAGAACACGTCTTCAACCGACATGAGGAAAGGCTTATCCAGCGTGCGTTTGGGTTCGGGGATGTATTCGTCCAGGGTTTCAAGGAGCTTGACAATGGGTTCGGCATCGGGGCCGGAGGGGTTCTCCAGAGCTTTCAGGGCGGAACCGCGGATAATAGGCGTTTTATCGCCGGGGAATTCGTATTTGTTCAAAAGTTCGCGGATTTCCATTTCGACCAAATCCAAAAGTTCAGGATCATCCACCATATCGCACTT
>JAFGNE010000054.1 GCA_016927155.1 Candidatus Peregrinibacteria bacterium | reverse complement strand
GGTTACGTAGGCATAGGCCACACGCGCTATTCAACCATCGGCGGCATCGGGGCGGAAAACGCACAGCCTTTCCTTGTCCCCTCCCCCTTCGGCATCATGATGGCGCATAACGGAAACGTGTTCAATTCATATGAACTGCGAAGGGAAATTTTTGAGAAAGACCATCGCCTGATCAATTCCGATAATGACGTGGAAGTGCTCCTTACCCTTTTGGCCAAAACGCTTTCGCGGGAAACGCGGGAAAGCGCACTCACCCCCGCAAAAATCTGGAAGGCGGTGGAAAGTGTGCACAAAAGGGCGAAAGGGGCTTACAGCGTCGTGGCTTACATTGCCGGCTATGGGTTGTTGGCCTTCCGCGACCCGCACGGCATCCGCCCCTTGCTTTTCGGCAAGCGTGAAACAAGACTGGTGCCGGAATACATGTTCGCCTCCGAATCCATCGCGCTCGACCTTTTGGGATTTGAGGTGACGGGTTACCTCGCCCCGGGCGAGGCGGTTTTTGTGGACGAAAAAACGCGTGAAGTCCATCGCAAGGCCGTGACGCCAAAAATCCATACGCCGTGCATTTTCGAGCATATCTATTTCGCCCGCCCCGATTCCATGCTGGACGGCATTTCAGTGCATAAAACACGCCTGAGGATGGGGGAAGCGATGGTCAAGAAAATCAAAGCGGCCAAACTGAAAATCGACGTGGTGATGCCCGTGCCGGATTCCTCCCGCACTTCCGCCATGGCGCTGGCCGAAAAAATGGGGATCAAGTACCGTGAAGGGCTTATCAAAAACCGCTACATCGGCCGCACGTTCATCATGCCGGGGCAGGCCGTACGCAAAAAATCCATCCGCTACAAGCTCAACCCCATCCGCCTGGAAATTGAAGGGAAAAGGATCCTGCTGGTAGATGACTCCATCGTGCGCGGCAATACCTCGCGCAAGATCGTGCAGATCATGAAAGAGGCAGGCGCCAAGGCGGTTTATTTCGCCTCTTACGCGCCGCCCATCACACACCCGTGTTTATACGGCATCGACATCCCCACGTTCGAGGAACTGATTGCCGCCAAAAACACCGTGGAGGAAATCCGCAAATTCATCGGAGCGGACCAATTGTTTTACGGCGATATCGCCGAAGTGAAAAAAGCCTGCCTTATCGGCAATCCCAAAATCAAGGACATGTGCATGGCTTGTTTTGACGGCAGATACAAAACGGGCGACATTGATGAAAAAGTGCTTAAGGCAAACGCCGAGTCCCGCCTGACGGATAAAGGCTGCGAATCGCCCGAAGGCCCTCCGGAAGAAAGCGAACAGATGAATTTAGTTTAGCTTTCATTTTCCAAAAAAGGTTAGGAATAATCCATTTTCCAAGCCAAAAGATGGTAGAGGGAGTTAATTTATTATTAGTTTATAAAATACTCTTGACATTTTGTAAAAAAAATAATATATTCGTTTACCCCATAAAGTTCACCCATCCCGCATAATTACTTTTTTTCCTAAATTTATATATGCGGAAAATGTTCAGGTCAAAAGCCGGTTTCACCTTCGTGGAAAGCCTGATCACTTTTAGTATTGTCGGCATTTTTCTGGCACTGACCTGGGCGACCGTCAATTTCCTTATATTAAAAGAAAATGAGCAGGTCGTCCGGACGCGGGCGCATTTTCTTGTTATCGAAGGCATGGAGCGGGTCAAACAGATCCAGGCAACGGCAATGAATAGGAACAGGGAAAACGGCTTCCGGGAAACACTGGGCGGAAAATCCGGGACTTATATCCTTTCTAAAAATGAAAATAGTTTCACGCTGAAGGAAGGGCGCGACGAAAAAATTGAAATGAATGAGGAACCGTACACCACGTACTGCCGCACTATTGATTTTTCCGGGGAGCCCGAAAACAATCCGGATATCCGGAAAGTCCGCGTAACAGTGCGTTGGGGCGACGCCGGGAACTGTGAGCAGGAGGAAGAAGATGACAAAGGAAAACAGGCTGTCTCGTATTCAACTTATATCGCCAAGACCTCTTTATAACTTTAATAAGGAATGATTCCCCTGTTCGCGAAAAAACCCGGCGGCTTCACCCTGATCGAGCTGATCATATCCATCGGCATGTTCGCGTTCATCACGGCGATCCTGATGCGGAACCTTTTCCTGGTCTACCATTTTAAGGAAGCGATCCGGTACAAAAAAGACATCAACTTTGAAGCCAGCTCCGTGCTTTCCGGCGCAGTAGCCGGCCTGGTCCGTTCCGGTTTTTCCATTAATTACGAAAAGACGGAGGCCGGCAAAAGCGGATCATTGGAAAAGCTCCAAGAGAACGAGGAGATTGAAGGCGGCATGCGGACGGAGGTGGACAGCCTTTCGGTTTACACCGACCGTCTGGACCGCCAGTATTTCACGCTGTACCGCGAACCTTATGTGGCCGACGGCGACACAGGGGACACGGCCCGCCTAATGATCGAATTCGGCAACGGCGAAAAATATCCCCTGCACAGTTCGGAAACGGTAGTGGAGGATTTTGACGTGAAAGTACCCGAAAAACCCGCGGCAAACGCTGGCTTTGACGTCCAGCCTTATGTGGACATTTACTTGCGTGTCCGCCACCGCGACCCTTTGAGCGAAACGCCCGATGAGGAAACG
>JAFGNE010000005.1 GCA_016927155.1 Candidatus Peregrinibacteria bacterium | reverse complement strand
TCGCCGATGGATTGCGCGGCGATGATGCCGACAGCCGTGCCGAGGTCGACAGTTTTGTTGGTGCCGAGGTCGCGGCCATAACACTTCTGGCAGATGCCGTTTTCGGTTTGGCAGGTCATGATGGAACGCACTTTCACTTCCGGGATTTTATGTTCTTTCACAAAACTGGCGATACGGTTATCAATTTCATCTCCACGGTCAGCGATCACTTCACCTGTTTTCGGATGGACGATAGGCGACATGAGCGTGCGGCCGAAAATCCGTTTTTCGAAACCTTCGCCGATTTTTTCGCTCTCCGCGCGGGTGATGAGGTGGTCCACGGTATTGCCGCAATCGGCTTCCTTAATCACGACATCCTGCACCGCATCCACCAAACGGCGGGTAAGGTAACCGGCTTCGGCGGTTTTCAGGGCGGTATCGGACTTGCCTTTGCGGCCGCCGTGCGTGGCAATGAAGTATTCCAGGATGGAAAAACCGCCTTTCAGGTTGGATTTGATGGGAAGTTCGATGGTGCGGCCGGACGGGTTAGCCACCAGGCCTTTCATGCCGCAAAGCTGCGTGACCTGCCCCCAGTTGCCGCGGGCGCCGGAATCGATCATATAAAACAGGTGGTTCTCGGGGTTCTGTTTGAACTTTTCGATCATTTTATCGGTCACCTTATTCTTAAGGTCACTCCACAGGCGGATGGCGTGGCTGTAGCGTTCATCTTCGGTGATCCAGCCTTTCCAGTACTGGTTATTGATTTTGCGCACGGACTCATCCACTTCTTTCACCATTTCTTCGCGGGATTCGGGGATAAGCATGTCGAAAATGGAAATGGAAAGGCCTGATTTAGTGGCGAACTTAAAACCGATGCGCTTAAACTCATCAGCCGCCCTCCAGGTGGCATCTGGCCCACAGTTTTCCAGTATTTCAACAAGAAGCGCCTGGAGCTGGTTTTTGCCAATAGTCATGTTCTTGTAGCCGATTTTTTCAGGAAGGAAAGAATTAAAAATCAGGCGGCCAACGGTGGTTTCAAAAATTTCGCCTTTCACGCGGGCTTTGACGAAAGCGTGCAAATCAACATATCCCATGCGGTAGGCGTTGATCGCTTCCCCGATGGTGCCGAACAAGGCGCCTTCGCCTTTTTTGCCCTTAAAACCCTGGGTAAGGAAATAACAGCCAAGGACCATATCCTGCGAAGGGGTGATAATAGGTTCACCGGCGGAAGGCTTGAGCAGGTTGTTGGCGGAAAGCATAAGGCGGCCGGCTTCCTCTTGGGCGAGCTCCGAAAGCGGCAGGTGGACAGCCATCTGGTCGCCATCAAAGTCGGCGTTGAAAGCGGCGCAAACAAGAGGATGGATCTGGATAGCCTTGCCTTCAATGAGCACCGGGCGGAAAGCCTGGATGCCAAGACGGTGCAAAGTAGGCGCGCGGTTTAAAAGCACGAAACGCTTGCTGGTTTCCTCTTCCAGGATATCCCACACCTCTTTTTTGCCCGCTTCGATAAGGCGTTCGGCGCCTTTTACGTTATGGGCGAGTTCGTTCCTGATGAGCTGGCCGATAACAAAAGGCTTAAACAGCTTAAGGGCCATTTCTTTCGGGATGCCGCATTGGTCCATGCGGAGCTGCGGCCCTACCACAATAACGGAACGGCCGGAGTAATCGACGCGTTTGCCAAGCAAATTTTGGCGGAAACGGCCTTGTTTGCCTTTCAGCATGTCCGAAAGCGAGCGGAGCTTGCGCTTGTCGCCGGCTGTGAAAACGGCCTTGCCTGCGCGGGCGGAATTGTTAAATAAGGTATCCACCGCTTCCTGCAGCATGCGCTTTTCATTGCGGCAGATGACTTCAGGGGCGCCGATGGCCATAAGCCTTTTCAGGCGGTTATTGCGGTTGATGACACGGCGGTACAAATCGTTCAGGTCGGAGGCCGCGAAACGGCCGCCATCCAGCTGCACCATGGGGCGCAGGTCCGGCGGGATCACAGGCAATTGGGTAATCACCATCCACTCGGGCCGGATATCGGCTTTTTGCAGGGCGGTGGCCAGCCGGATGCGGCGCGTGAGTTTTTTATGGCGCTGGCCGGTGGATTTTTTGCGTTCTTCCTCAAGGAATTTGATGAATTTGGGCAATTCAATCGCCTCTAAAATACGGCGGATGGATTCCGCGCCGGTGCCGGCATGGAACACATGGCCGAATTTCATGGAAAGGTCGCGGTATTCCAGCTCGCCCAGCACACGGCCCACCATAAGGTTGGTAAGGTCGCTTTTGGCTTGATGGTGCTGCAAATCGAGTTCCTCCACTTTTTGGGCGTAAGCGTCTTCCGCGCGGACCATTTCATCCACGGATTCCCCTTTTTCTTCCTCCTTTTCGGCTTTTTTCGCCTTTTTGGTTTTCTTCGTCTTGAATTCGTGGGACTTGGCCTTAAAATCCTCCTGGATCTGCTTCTTGAACTTCTGGTAATCCTTATCCAGTTGTAAAAGGGCTTCCTTTTTTGCCGCGTCATCCACACTGATGATGACGTAAGCCGCGAAATAAATGACCTGCTCAATGGCCTTGATAGGCAAATCGAGGAATAAGCCGATGCGGCTGGGAGTAGACCTTAAAAACCAGATGTGCGTAACCGGCACGGCCAGTGAAATATGGCCCATGCGTTCGCGGCGGACAATGGAACGGGTGACTTCAACGCCGCATTTTTCACACACCACGCCCTTGTAGCGGATGCGTTTGTATTTGCCGCAATAACATTCCCAGTTTTTGGTGGGGCCAAAAATCTTTTCGCAGAAAAGGCCGTCGCGTTCCGGTTTTTGGGTGCGGTAATTGATGGTCTCCGGTTTGGTGACTTCCCCGTGCGACCAGCTCAGGATCGCGTCGGGCGAAGCCACGGACAAGCTGATGGCGTCAAAATCCGCGCTTTTTTTCTGGTCTTTTTGCATCATGGCTATTGGAAATTAAAGGTTGAAATTTGTTTCAGGTTTCAGGTTTTGGGTTCAGGCTTCCTCAGGATTAAAAATATTCTCTTCTCCGCCTTCATCGCCGGTAGGCAGGAAATCACCCGCGTTATCCGTGGGCCTTTTGTCCAGCATGATCATGTCAGTGGCGATCACTTCGGTGCGGAAAATCCGCACTCCCTCAGGAGAATCCCAGGATCGGGTTTTCAGGTAGCCTTCTACATACACCAACTTGCCTTTTTTAAGGTACTTGGTGCAAATGTCAGCCAAACGGCCCCACACGGCAATGTTGTGGTATTCGGCCAGCGATTTCTTTTCGCCGGAAGCCGTAACCCATTCGCGGTTCGTGGCCATGCCAAAAGTGACAATGACTTGCCCGCTGCCCGTCTGTTTCCCTTCCGGGTCGCGCGTGAGATTACCGACTAAAATAACTTTATTAACGCTTCTCATAATTTTTAATTAATGATTACTTGTAATTATTTCTTTTTAGGTTTATTCGCCTTCTTCTCCTTTTTCCCTTCTTCATCTTCCCACTTGCTGATGTCTTCTTTTGAAAGCTTGCCTTCCGCCCCTTCATGGCGGATTTCATCTTCTTCCAGTTCTTCGATAGCATCCATTTCACCGATGTTTTTGCCTTTGATTTCAGCGGCAATATCGCCTTCGCCCTCGGCAAACGCCGCCTGGTCTTCCAGTTCGGAAATTCGGTCGGATTCCGGCACTTCTTCCTCATCCGCCGCGGTTTCGATGACAGCTTCCAGCGGCACTTCGGCCAGTTTATCCGGCCCCTTAAGCTGGAGCAGGCCGACATCCAGGCAAAGACTTTTTAGTTCTTTTACCAAAACATTAAAGGATTCCGGCACGCTGGGCGTGCGGATGGATTCGCCCTTCACGATAGATTCATAAGCTTTGGCGCGGCCAATAACATCATCGGACTTGTTCGTGAGCATTTCCTGCAAAGTATGCGCGGCGCCGTAAGCTTCCAGCGCCCACACCTCCATTTCGCCGAACCTCTGGCCGCCGTGCTGGGCCTTGCCGCCAAGAGGCTGCTGGGTAACCAGCGAATAAGGGCCAACGGAACGGGCATGGAGCTTGTCTTCCACCAAATGGAGCAGTTTCAGCATATACACCTTACCGACGACGGACTTATAATGGAAAGGTTCCCCTGTCCGGCCATCATAAAGCTGCAATTTGCCGTCATGGGGAAGGTCCGCGTCTTTCATAAGCCGGGCGATTTGATCGGTGGTGATGCCGTTCAGGGCGGGAGTGGCCACCTTAATGCCCAATTTGCCGGCGGCCCAGCCCAAATGGGTTTCCAGGATCTGCCCGATATTCATGCGTGAAGAAACGCCAAGGGGGTTCAGGATAATATCGACCGGAGTGCCGTCTTCCAAAAAGGGCATATCTTCACGGCGCACGACGCGTGAAATGACGCCTTTGTTGCCGTGGCGGCCGGCCATCTTGTCTCCCACTTGCACCTTGCGGGTCTGCGCCACATAAACTTTGATTTGGCGGATGACGCCGGTAGGCAGTTCATCACCCTGCTGGCGGTTGAAAATTTGGACATCCACCACCTTACCCCCCTCACCTCCGGGCAGACGGAGTGAAGTGTCTTTCACATCTTTCGCCTTGTCGCCAAAAATAGCCTGGAGCAGGCGCTCTTCCGCGGTCAGTTCCGTTTCGCCTTTCGGCGTGATTTTACCAACGAGAATATCGCCTTCCAAGACAGTGGCGCCGATGCGGACGATGCCGTCCACATCCAGGTCTTTCAGGCGCGCTTCACCCACGTTGGGGATGTCGCGCGTCACGATTTCAGGGCCGAGCTTGGTATCGCGGACGTCCACCGAAAATACTTCGATGTGGACAGAATCATAAAAACCTTCCTCCACCACGCGGTCAGAAAGGATGACGGCATCTTCAAAATTATAACCGCCCCAGGGCAAATACGCCACCATAAGATTCCGCCCAAGGGCCAGTTCGCCTTCGTGGCAAGCGGCGCCGTTGATAAGCGCGTCACCTTTTTTTACCGTGTCGCCTTTTGCGACGGCTGGCCGCATGTGGATGGCGGTGGCCTGGTTGCTGCGGTGGAAAGTAAGCAGATTATAGACCTCTTTTTTGCCGTCATCATACATCACCGTAATATGGGAAGCGTCCACTTCGGTAACCGTGCCTTTGGCGCGGGCGGTAATGACCTGGCCGGCGCTTTCGGCCACCAGCCTCTCGATGCCTGTACCTACGATAGGCGATTCAGGAGAAATAAGGGAAACGGCCTGGCGCTGCATGTTGGAACCCATGGAAGCGCGGGTATTGTCGTCATGTTCCAAAAACGGGATAAGCGCGGTGCTTTCCGAAACGATTTGTTTGGGGGAAACATCGATATGGGTAAGGTCGCGAACGTGTACCAAAGACGGTTCACCGCGGCGGCGGGCCGCCACGCGCGAAGCAAGAAATTGCTTTTTTTCATCAAGTTCCGCATTCGCTTCGGAAATGACAAAAGTGCGCTCCGCGTCAGCATCGTAATATTTGATGTCATCAGCAACGTACGCGCGCACTTTTACAAGGCTCGCGGGTTTCTCCTGGATCTTGATTTTCGTGATTTTTTTATCCGCGGCGACCATTTTAGCGGCTTCCTCCAAAATTTCGTCGCCTTTTCTTAATATGATTTTTTTACCGATCTTGACTTCCTGCGCGGCCAAACGGCCGATCAGCTGGCGGGATAAAGGATTTTCCAGTACGACGGCAGGAGGCTTGGGAAGGGATTTTTTAGCGGCAGCGATGGAAGTGGCCTGGGCTTTGGTGAGGGTATCGCCTATCCGGCCGATGATCTTGCGGCCTTTCAGGACTTCTTCATCAAGAATACGACCGACAAGCTCGGTAACCTTGGGCTCCACAAAATGGGAAATCTTCTGGTAAGGGGTTTCAATAAAGCCATATTGGTTAACACGGGCGTAACAGGCCAAATGCACCACCAGGCCGATATTCGGGCCTTCCGGCGTGGCAATAGGACAAATTCTGCCATAATGGGAAGCATGCACGTCGCGTACATCAAAGGAGGCACGTTCGCGGCTAAGGCCCCCGGGGCCCATGGCGGAAATGCGGCGCTTGTGGGCGAGTTCAGCTAAAGGATTGGTTTGGTCCATGAACTGCGAAAGCTGGGAACTGGCAAAAAATTCACGGAGTGCCGCTGTGATGGGACGGCAGTTGATCAGCTGGGTGGGAGTGGCCGTTTCCAGATCCATAATCGTCATACGGTCTTTCGCGATACGGTCGGTGCGGAGAAGCCCCATGCGGAATTTGTTCTGCACCAGTTCACCTACTGAACGGATACGGCGGTTGCTCAGGTGGTCGATATCATCCGCTTCGCCTTCACCGTTATTGAGCTCGATGAGATGTTTTAAGATGTTGATGAAATCCGGCACCTGGAACACGCGGTGTTTCATATCGGACGGAATTGTGGTGCCAAACCGTTTGTTCAGCTTATAGCGCGCGATGGCGCCCATATCGTACCGTTTGAAATCGAAGAACAGGCTTTCGATAAGCTGTTTGGCATTTTCGGGAGTGGCCAAATCACCAGGGCGGATTTTCTTATAAATGCCCTGGTAAGCTTCGTCCACTGTTTTAGCAGGATCCTTTTCGAGGGTATTTTGGATGTAGTCATTGTTCAGGTCCACATTCACGCCCTTGAACACTTCAAGCATTTCGTTTTCTTTGGCGTAACCGAAAATACGGAGAAGCTGGGTGATAGGGATTTTCCGCTTACGGTCGATTTTCACCGTAATGACGCCCTTTTTATCGGTTTCAATTTCCAACCAGGCGCCGCGTTTCGGGATGATTTTTGCATTGAAATACTTGGGCGCCGCGGAATTGCGGGAATAAAAGACACCCGGGCTGCGGACGATTTGGTTGACCACCACGCGTTCAATGCCGTTCACAATGAACGTGCCGCGTTCTGTCATCAGGGGGACGGAGCCTAAAAAGACATCCTGTTCCTTGATTTCGCCCGTTTCCTTATTAATAAGCTGCACATGGGCCTTCAGGGATGTTTCATACGTGATGTTTTTCCGTTTAGCCGTAAGGGGGTCGTATTTCGGCTTATCCATGGAATGGTTCACGAAGTGAAGTTCCATTTTTTTGCTGGAAAAGTCAGTGATGGGGGATATTTCCTCAAGAAGCTCCTTAAGCCCGTCGCTCAAAAACCACTCATAAGAATTGAGCTGGATTTCGATGAGCGGCGGCAAGCGGTAAGTTTCTTCCGATTCTGTAAAATAATAACGCCCATTAACAATTTTGGTAGGGTTAATGGACATTTTGGGGGCAGGGATTTTTTTAGACATAGCAGAAAACGCTGTGAATGAAATAAGGGGGCGCCCTCATCCACAACACAATCAGTGAGCACCAAAAATTTGCCCGTTTATTATAGACAAGATGGCCAAGTAGTCAAATTGTCTAAGAAAAATAAATAGACAAAATAAATTTTTATTTTAAAGTAAATATTTTAAAGAAAGCCGCCAAAGTTATCGCTTCTTCGGAAGTTAAATCGCGGACGGATTTATTAAAATAATATTTTGCACCATTTTCAATGCCAATGACTTCCCCGCCAAAAGGAAGGGTATTTAAGGCCAATTCCATCCGTTCCCGTTTTTTCAGTTTTCCCCTAAGTTCTAAAACACCGGCAACGACCCTTAAGACGCCTTGCCTGTCTGGACGAAGTTGGACATTTTCGACAAGTCCAAAAAAAGCCTGGCGGACGCCTGCAGGTATTTCGGAATACTGGACAAAAGGAGCGTCGGTGAGTATGCCGACAGCTCTCGCGGTAGGCATAAGGATAAGCCCTGCCAAAAGGAAATGGAAAGAGGCGGAAAAAACAATGACCAAGCCGGCGATGACAGAAAAAAAGGCGCGCATAAAAATTAAGCTGGGTTATGATTTTACTAAATTTTCTTAGTTATGTCAAAACCCAACGCGCCCCCTGCTCTTTTACGACGCCTTTCAGCTCCAGGGCAATAAGCCTTTGGGTAAGCGCGGGAACGGAATAAGGCGTAAGGGGCGAAAGGTCATCAATGGTTTTTCCACCGGTAGCCAGCAGGTTAAGCAATGTTTTTTCCGCCTCATTAAAATCGAGCCGCAATTGGCAAGGTGTAGCGCTCATCTGGAAATCTTCCAATATATCTGCGGCGCGTTCCACCAGTTTAGCCTTACTGTTTTTAATAAGGTGGTTGGCACCATTCAGTTCCGCGCGGATGATTTCATGGGGAACGGCAAACACGTCGCGGTTATATTCCAGGGCAAGGCGGGCGGTGATCAGGGCGCCGGACTTTGTTCCGCCTTCAATAACAAGCGTGCCGCGCGTAAGCCCCGCGATAATGCGGTTCCTTTCCGGAAAATGGTGGCGAAGGGCTGGCGCACCCAAAGGATATTCCGAAACGATGGCGCCGCCGCTTTCCAGAATGCTTTCCGCCAAACGGACGTTTTCAAGGGGATAAATTTCATCCACGCCGCAACCAAGCACTGCCACAGTAAGCCCCTGATGCTTAAGGGCCGCATGATGCGCGCAGGCGTCTACCCCAAGGGCCAGGCCGCTCACGATAACAAAACCGTTATGAACAAATTCTTCGGTGAATTTTTCAGTAGCCTGCCTGCCATAATCGGTGATGGCCCGCGTACCCACAATACTTAAAGACTTATGAAAATTGGGCAATTTGCCGCGCACGAATAAAAAGGGGGGCGGGTCGGCGATTTTGCTAAGCAGGAAAGGGTAATCTTTATCTTCTTTATATAAAATACGCGCGCCCGTTTCCTCCAGCTTTTGGGTAATGTAATGGAAAGAAAGCGCCTCCCTATCTTGCATGGCTCTTGTGACTTTATCGGCGCCAAACCCGCATTTCAGCAAAAATTCCGGAGTGATTTTATGCCAAGCCTCCTTGAGGTTGCCATACCGGTTGATGACGGCCTCATATTGCGGGGTACGGAGTATGCCCCATTGCGCCCAAAGATAAATGTATTCATCCATAAAAATGAGGGTTGCGCGCCGAAAATAGCACCCCCAAACCCATGTGAAAAGGGCACTTTTCAAATCATTTCGCTTTAGGTTCAGTTTTAGGTACTAATCCGAAACAATTTAAAAATGAGCCAAAACGACATAACTTATCCCCATCGATTTGACTTTTTAAAAACGGTTATGGTATAAAACAGCCCTGAATGAATTTATTGAATTTTAGTTTTAAAAGAATTTTTGTATGAAAAAAATACCGGTAGTGTTCACCCGTGTGGAAGTCGCGCGGCTGCTCAATCGCGTTACCAATCTTAAACACCAGTTGGCGATGGCTCTTTCTTATGGCGCTGGCCTGAGGCTCTCTGAAATCACACTTCTGAAAGCGGAAGACATCGATTTTGAAAATTCTCTGATTCGCGTGGCAGGGCGTGAAGCCATGATCCCCAAAAACCTCAAAGTTTCCCTTTGGCGCTATATTAAAGATAAGAAGACGGGCCAGGAAATTTTTAAAGTGAGCGAACGCAATATCCAAATCGCCTTCAATAAAGCTTTTAAAAACGCGGGAATCACCAAAGAAATGAATTTCTTTTCGCTCCGTCATAGTTTTGCCGTGCACCTCATTGAAAATGGAATGGATACACATCACCTGAAAAAACTTCTCGGCCTGAATAGCCGGCGTGCAATCCAAGCTTACGCGCGGATAGCGGATACTCAAACGCAAAAAATCAGGAGCCCCCTTGAGGATTGCGCCTTTTTGCCGGCCGATTTCACTGCTTCAGCAAAAACGCTTCGTCTGTAAGCGTCAGGTTGAAAGGTCCAATCACAACTTCGCGCTTTTTTGATGCCTTCACTTCACCGGCATGGATCGCCTTCAGCTTATTTTTCCTGGCGATGGCCACCACTTTTTCCGCGTCCTTTTTGCTCTTCACAAAAACGGCCAAACCCACGCCGTAGTTGAAAATCTTGATCATGTCGCGCCGCGACGTACCGGACATTTTTTCAACGAACCGGAATAGGGGCGGCACGGGTAAAACCTGACGGATGACATACCGCAGCGGTTTTTTATTGCGCATGATCTTCTGCCAGCCATGGCCGCTGATGGGCTCCACGCTGGTGGGCTGGATGCCGGCCCGCAGGACTTTCTGGATAAACGGCGTGTAAAGGATAGTGGGCGCGTTGATAGCTTCCCAGTATTCTTTGCCGTTCGGCAACCGGGTGTGGTATCCCCGCGGCAGGTTTTCGACAAGTTTCCTCAAGCTGGTAAACCCATTATCGTGCGGGCCGGAACTTTCCACAAAAACAATCTGGTTGCCCGCCGCCAATTTTGTCCCGTCAATCGGCTGCATTCCCGGGGGCATCACGCCGAAAAGCGCGCCGGCGATATCGAGTTTGCCGGAGCGGATTTTGTTTTTAAGCTGGGGCGTCTCGCCGGAAAAATAAACACAGCCCACTTTTTTACAGCCTTCCACAAACCCCCCTAAAAATCCCTGCATAAAGGCTTTGCTGAACACGGTTTCCGGGTTGGCAGACGGCAGGTAAAGGGAAATGAGCACGGTTTGCATGCCGGTGGAAGCCGCGTCATTTGTCATCACCGCTACAGTTTTAATGCCGATGTTATGCCAGAATTTCACCAATTTTTTACCTTTAAGGTCATCAGGGCGCGCGTCATCGGAAGTGCCAAGGCCTTCGGGCAGTAATGTAACCGCCAAATGCTTGGCGCCTTTCTTTAAAAACGGCCGCAAATCAAATGAAAACACGTTGGCGCTGGCCCCAAACCCTGAAGGCGGGATAAAACCGTATTTGGCGGCAAACTTCACTGTTTTTTTGCCGGCTTCAATAAAAGCGTTTTTTGCCTGGTCGAGGGCGCTGTAATTGACGTGATCTAATTTAGGCATTTTTTTACTTTTTAGGACTATTACGATTATTAAGACTTTTAAGACTATTAGGATGGGATCCTGATTTTATCCTAATAGTCGTCATAGTCGTAAAAGTCCTAATAGTCTTGAATTAAATGATTTTTCCGTCTTCCAGCGTAAGCGTCCGTCCGCCAACAAGAGACTGGACAAGGGGGTCGTGGGTCGTCATCAGGATAGTGGCGCCGTCGGCGTGGAGTTTTTTAAGAAGCTCCACAATACCGCGCACATTGGCCTCATCCAGATTACCCGTTGGCTCATCGGCAATAATAAGCCGGGGATTGTGCACCAGGGCGCGGGCAATGGCGAGGCGCTGTTTTTCCCCGCCGGAAAGGTGCTCGGGGAACTTGTCCTGGAATTTAAGGAGGCCGACTTTTTCCAGCACTTCCGGCACGCGGCGTTCAATGGCCTCATTCGGCTCTTCGCACACTTCCATGGCAAAAGCCACGTTCTCGAAAACGGTTTTTTTGGGCAAAAGTTTGTAATCCTGGAAAGCCACCCCGACTTTCCGGCGGTAAAGCTGCAGGGTGTCTTCATCCATCTCGTTCACCAGCATTTTATCCAGCTCCACCGTGCCCTGGTC
The DNA here is from genome assembly GCA_016927155.1 of Candidatus Peregrinibacteria bacterium. GTDB lineage: Bacteria > Patescibacteriota > Gracilibacteria > UM-FILTER-43-11 > UM-FILTER-43-11 > JAFGNE01. The sequence continues at coordinate 14,849 of JAFGNE010000005.1, read as the reverse complement.
CGGTTTTTGCGCCCCGATGAGGAGCGCCACAATAGTGGATTTTCCGGAACCGGAAGGGCCCCGAAGCAACACAAACTCGTTCGGCTGGATATCAAAACTCACCCGATCCAAAACGAGGTGCGCGCCATACCGTTTGGTAACGTTTTTAAAAACGATCATGGACGGTTTTAAAATGGTATGCCCAGCAGGATTTGAACCTGCGACCTTTGGCTCCGCAAACCAACGCTCTATCCAGGCTGAGCTATGGGCACATAAAAAAGCTTTTTGATTCTAGAGGAAACCTTGTTTAGGAGCAAGGGGACGATTAGGATAGGGATATGAAACAAAAAAATATTCGCCTGTTTTTCGCCCATGAAGCGCTGTTCCAGATGAGCGACGCGATGCTCACTATCCTTTTGCCTATATTCATTTACAAACTTTTTCATTCCATCAGCGCCGTTTTCCTTTTTACTTTCGCCTGGAACCTGATATACGGCCACCTGTTTATTCCGATCTTCAGTCTGGCGATGAAATCAAAAAGGCCAAAATATTTTATGGCCTTGGGCATGGTTTTTTATTCTGTAGCTCTTGCCCTTTTCAGTCAGGCAATTCCCGAAAAAAGTTATTGGGTTATTCCCGCTACACTTGCCTTTTCTTTATACGTTTCATTTTATTGGATGGTCCGGCATTGGTTTTTTTCGGTAAACGCCAGCCACCAGATCATCGGCAAACAAATCAGCGCTCTTGCCATCCTCCGTATCGCCATCAGCTTTTTGGGGCCGGTAATAGGAGGGCTGGTCAGCTATTTTATCTCCTTCAACGCCGCTTTGTTTTTGGGCAGTGTAGCGGGAGCACTGAGCATTATTCCCATTTTACTTTTCGACGCGCCGCCCCATCCGCGCGGGTACACCTGGAAAAAGGTAAAATGGATATTAGGGAAAAAAGAATACAAAGCCATGCGCCCCGCCTATTTTTTGGAAGGATTCTACGCCTACATGGTCGGTTTCGCGTGGATCCTGGCCTTTTATATTTTTATAGGTAACATCAAACAGCTCGGTATTTTGGAAGGTGTCAGTTATTTGGTCGCTGTTATTCTCACCGCCTTGGCCGGCCACTGGTTTGACAGGAAGAACCGGATTAAATTATTAGCGAAAACCACAAACGCGAAACTGTTAGGAAGCCTGCTGATGGCCTCTGTCTTTTTCTTTCCCCACATGGCGTACATATGGGGTGTGAATATTTTTAATCGTTTTGCCGGCAGCATGCAGCAAACCGTAGTGGACTCTTACCTTTTTGGCTATAGCAGTAAAATCCATCCGGTACGTTTCCATTTGAACCGCGAAGTGCACCTGACCATTGCCCGCTTCCTATGCAGCGGGATGATGGCCGTTCTTTTTTATTACCTACCGCCAACAGCGCTTTGGCCGATAATCGGATTGGGCAGTTTTACAGCGCTGGGCTGGCTGACAATTGGAAAAAGTGATTATCTCCTACACGGAATTAAAGCTAAAAAGAACGGGAAGATGGTCTGAAATCCTGTCGGGAAGCGCCTTGATTTCAACACCCGTGATGTTCTTTGGGCGGAGGAAAACGTCAAGGGCATGCCTTGGTTTGTAAGTTGGTCTTTCCGGCGGCGCGCAACTTTTCCACGGCCTTGCGGGGATTTTTGTTTTTAAGGATATAGGAACCGGCCACCAGTATATTCGCCCCCGCCTTTACCGCCAACAGCGCGGTTTTGCCGTCAATCCCCCCGTCAATCTCGATATCGAGGTTGGGGTAATGCTGCCTCAACCAGCGGACTTTTTTCAGCACTTGCGGCATAAACTTCTGCCCTCCAAATCCGGGGCGTACAGACATGACAAGGACCATGTCGAGGTGCGGCAGGAATTTGGATATCTTTTCGACAGGCGTTTCGGGGTTTAAGGTAAGCCCCGCGCGGCAACCGGTTTTTTTTATTTTTTCGATATCCGCCATCACGTGTTTGCTGGCCTCCACATGGATGGTGATGGAAGCGGCGCCTGCTTTGGCGAAAGCTTCAATGTAGAGGTGCGGGCTGTTGATCATCAGGTGGCAGTCCAGCGGCCGTTTGGTTTTGATGCCGGCCACCACCACAGGCCCCAGCGTGAAATTCGGGACAAAATTGCCATCCATCACATCCACATGGAACCAGTCACAAAACGGCTCAAATTTTTTGAGGTATTCATTAAGGTTGCCGTAATCGGCGCCGAGGAGGGAGGGCGCGATAATGATAGGTTTCCTGATTCTTTTGACGGAAAATTTGGCCATGGAACATAAAGGTTTAGGCGCGATGGCGTTTTTCGATATCCATGACTTCCTTCACGCGGCGCGCGTGCCTTTCTTCGCCGGAAAAACCGGTGGCGAGAAAAGTTTTGACGATTTCGACCGGATCATCCATCACCCCTTCGCGGCCGGCGGTGGCCACCACATTGGCATCGTTATGCAACCGGGCCAGCTTGGCGGCGTTCACGCTGTACGCTAGGGCCGCGCGGATGCCGGGGACCTTGTTGGCGGCAATGGAAACGCCGATGCCGGAACCACAGATAAGAACCCCCTCCGCGCCGGGCGTAACGGCCACTTGCGAAGCAACTTTTTCGGCATAAACGGGATAATCCACCGAAGTTTCGCCGTCCGGGCCGGCATCAATGAACTCATACAGGCCGCCCAATTCCTTTTTGATCTTCTCTTTGGTTTGGTAGCCCGCGTGGTCGGAGCCGATGATCACTTTTTTCATATTGGATAATGGACTATGCCAAAAAAAGGATAGCACATTTTAGGGGAAAATAATGAAAATTATCCTGCCCTCCGGACGGCCAGACGTAGCCTCCTGAATTTCATGAAGCCAAGCCTTATACTCGGCCACCTGTTGCGGATTCACCCCTAAAATCATTTCCGGTCCGTAACGGCTCATCCCTGCCGGCAAGGCATCGGCAATTTGATTAACCAAAGCTAATTTTTCTGTGTAATGCCTGGATTTGATCCCGCCAAAAATCTTCGGAAAAACCGATTTAGCTATTTGTCAGAAAACCAACCCCATACCAAGCCATCAATCCCAATCCGATCACCAACATCCCCCATCCCGCCATTTTGATCAGTTTAAGGGAAAAGGCAGACCTCCCGAATGAGCTGATATCAAAATTCTTCCGCATAGAATAAACAAAGCTGATTAAAAGCGCCGCCAGGGCGGGGAGAAGCGCCATACCTCCAAAAACAGAAGCAACGGCATAAACGACCAAAAAAGCGACAAGCGGGAAAAAGATTACCCGTAAAATCCCCTGCCATAACACGGTATTGCGGAAACGTCGGGCCTCTTTTCTGCGAAAATTTGCGTAAAGGCTGGTTTTCAGCTCGGTTTTTTCGGCAGACGGTTCACCGGGGACAGAGGTGCTTTTTGTTTTTCCTTCTGCCAAAGTCAGATCGTATGCGCGCCGTTTTTCTTTGTCGGAAAGGATTTCATACGCTTCCGTCACCTCATAAAATTGCCGCACTTCGGCCTCGTCGCCCGCATCGGGATGGTACTTTTTGGCCATGGCAAAATACCCCTGTTTGATCTCCGAAGGTGACGCGGTTTCGGGGACGCCGAGGATTTCGTAAAAATTTTTTAAAGCCATTTAAAACTGCCGGATGAATCTTAGGTCATTTTCGAAAAACAGGCGCAGATGGTTGATCCTGTGCTTGATCATCACCATACGGTCGAGGCCGAAGCCGAACGCGAAACCGGTGTATTTTTTAGAATCGTAGCCGGCGTTTTTCAGCACTTTGGGATGCACCATGCCCGCGCCGCCGATTTCGAGCCATCCGCACTGTTTGCAAAGGCGGCAGGGGACGTTATCCGGCAACTTCCCCTCCCCGTGGCAGATGGGACAAGTGCAGTCCACTTCCATTCCCGGCTCCACAAAAGGAAAAAAGCTGACGCGGAAGCGGGTTTTGATGGAAGGGTCTTCAAAAATCTGTTGAAGCGTATGGGTGATAATCGCTTTCAGGTTAGCCATGGAAATGGCTTCATCAACCATCAGGCCTTCCAGCTGGTGGAACATGGGGCTGTGGGTGGCGTCGCTATCTTTCCGGAAAGTTTTTCCCATGCAAATAATGCGTACGGGCGGCTTGTGGGCTTCCATGTAGCGGATCTGGACAGGGGAGGTTTGTGTACGGAGAACTGTGTTTGGCAGGTTAGCGACCCAAAAGGTATCCTGCATGTCCCGTGCGGGATGGTCCGGCGGAATGTTGAGCTGGTTGAAATTGTAATGCTCACTTTCAACATCGGGGCCTTCGGCGACGGTAAAGCCCATTTTGCCGAAAATGATTTCCAGATCATCGATGAACTTGGAAATAAGGTGGCGGTGCCCCACCACAGGCTTCCTGCCGGGAACAGTGACGTCAAGCCACTCCGTTTCGGCAATCTGCCCCAAACGCTCGGATTCCAGGCTGATGAAACGGCGGCTCACCGCTTCTTCCATTTCCTTTTTGGTAACATTGGCCGCCTTACCTACCGTTTTCTTTTCCTCATCGGGCAGGTCTTTCAGGCTTTTCATGATTTCATTAAAAAGCCCGCTGCGGCCCAAATATTTGATTTCCGTTTCACGGATCGCCTCTTCCGTTTTTGCCGCATGAAGCGCCGCGAGCATTTCGGACTTTAGGTGTTGGATTTTGGATTGCATGGCGAAGAAGTTACGCGCCCATTATAACCTATTTTACCCGTTTAATCTGCGCCCCGATGCTGTTCAGCTTTTCATCAAGCCTTTCGTATCCCCTATCAATGTAATAAATATTGCTGATTTCCGTCTCGCCTTCCGCAGCCAAAGCGGCGATGAGCATGGCGGCACCCGCACGGATATCGCAGCTGGAAACGGAAGCGCCTTTTAGGCTCACAGGCCCTTCGATTTCCGCCTGGTAAGGGTTCAGGATATTGGGCTTCACGCCCATTTTTTCCAATTCATACAAATATTGCAGGCGGCCATCAAACAAAGTTTCAAAAATGAAGCTTTTACCTTTCGCCTGGGTGAGCAGCGTGGCAAACGGAGCCTGCAGGTCGGTGGGAAAACTGGGAAAAATAGCCGTTTGCAGACGGACGGCCTTTAGTTCCGAGGAAGGCAAAACACGGACCATATCTTTTCCCAGCTCAAAATGCACGCCCACCTCGCGCAGTTTCTGCCAAAAAATATCAAGATGGTGCGGTTCAATATCAAGCACGTCTACGGTCCCCTTGGTGATGGCGGCGGCAAGCACCAGCGTGCCGGCTTCCAGGTAATCGGGGGCGATGCGGTATTGCCCCCCATGTAATTTTTTAACGCCTTTTATAACAAGGGTGTGCGTGCCGATACCTTCGATTTTCGCCCCCATGACGTTCAGGAATTTACACAAATCCTGCACATGGGGCTCAGCGGCGGCAAAACGGACAGTGGTTGTGCCCTTCGCCAAAACAGACGCCATGATGACGTTTTCCGTGGCCGTAACACTGGCTTCCGTCATCACGATGTCGGCGCCTTTCAACTGGCCGCATTCCAAATGCAGCACTTCATGGTCTTCATTGATTTGCGCGCCCAACGCGGAAAGGGACATCAGGTGCGCATCCACAGGACGTTTGCCAATGACACACCCGCCGGGAAAAGCCAGTTTCACTTCGCCATTCCGCGCCAAAAGCGGGCCTAAAAAAAGGATCGAGGCTCGCAGTTTGCTGACAAGTTCATGTTCGATCTCACGGTCAGCGATTGCCTTGGCATGGATGACCATTTTATCGCCTTCATGCTCCGTGCGCACGCCGATATAATGGAGGATATGCTCCATGGTGGAGATGTCTTCAATGTCGGGCACGTTGGTTAGCGTGACAGGCTCAGAAACAAGAAGCGATGCCGCGATAATAGGAAGAGCGGCGTTTTTGGAGCCTCCGACCTTAACTTCCCCCTCCAATTTCTTTTTGCCGGTAATGAGAAAACGGTGGGTATGCATTAATATAATATATTATTTACAAAACGTCTATTTTTTGCTATAATAATATATACAATATAAACAAAAAGGTGCAGACGCTATTTTATTCCATCGTTCTGCTCTTCGCAACCTTCTTCTGGGGGTACCTGTTCTATAAAAAAGATTACCATCCCCAGCCTTTTAAAGTGGTGGCACAGATTTTCGGCATCGGGCTTTTTTCCATGGCGCCGATTTTTGCGTATAAAGCGATATATGGGAATTTCCTGCCGGGCCTGGCGGAATACAGGCTTCTGGAGCCTTTCCTTAAATCGGCATTTCTGATGGGAATCGCGACATTTCTTTTTAACCTGGTCCTGCTTTCCGCGATATTATTCGCGGGGAGTGCCCTGGTGGCATGTGTCCTCACGTTTTTTAAAAAGGATACATTCCGCAATATGCTTCATGCCTTCCGCGAGGAGGAATTGGGGTTCGCGGCAGTGGGCGTGATGGTGGCGCTGATGGCGGCCGCGCAGTCTTTCGCGGGGAAGGCTTTAGGCAGCGTGTTATTGGCCGGCACGCTTGGCTCCGTGATGTTTTTAGTGGTCATGGAAGAATACATTAAACATCTGATCGTGCGTTTCGTGGATGATAAAAAGCTGAAAGACGTGGATGACGCGATCACTTTAAGCATTATGGTGGGGTTGGCGTTCGCCGTGATTGAAACGCTGATGTACGCGATACAAGGCGGCGATTTTAGCGTGGTTTTATACCGGGCCATGCTGAGCCTGCCTATCCACCTGGTAGCTTCGGGTATTTTTGGCTACTACTACGGGCTGGCCCGTTTTGCCGACCCGCTGACAGGAAAAGCCGGGGGGAAACTCTTCCTGAAAACGACAAGCGCCCTCCATTTCCTCCTCACATTCAGGCGTTCAACGGTGTATGCGGAAAAAAAGATCGTGGAAGGCTTGGCTTTGGCCACTTTATTCCACGCGGCCTGCAACGTGCTTTTTGAACTCAATTTAGCTTTCCTGGTAGTCCCTATCGTCATCATCGGCCTGGTGATGGTTTCCTTTTTATACAAAGAAAGCCATAACTTGTACCGGATCGTGCACGCGCATTAGATTTTTCCCCAGGCTTCTTCCTGACGGCATAAAAGTTTTGGGGCGTCTTCGGGCTTTTCCATGATCATTTTCACGAGCTTTTCCATGCGCACGCGGTTCTGGGAACCTTTCACAAGAATCAGGTCTTTCGGCTGGATGTGTTCCTTTAAAAAATGGCCCGCTTCTTCGGAATCGAGGAAAGTAAAAATCTGGGATTCGGGCATCCCGGCATCCACGGCCCCCTGTTTGATATGGGCCGCTTCCGGACCGACGGCAATCAGGAGATTGGCAATTTCGGCGGCCTGTTTACCAACGGCCAGATGCGCCTTTTTTGTCATTTCGCCAAGTTCGTTCATGGTGCCCAGGGCGGCGATTTTGCGGCCAGCCTTAAGTTCGCGGAGCAATTCCAGTGAACGGGCCATGGTGTAAGGCGAAGCATTGTAGGAACCATCAATGACCATAGTATTGCTGATGCCATCGATGGGATTCATGCGCCCGGGGGGGAGGCTGAAAGTTTTCAGGGTTTCCGCGCATTCTTTTAGCGTCACGCCAAACTGTAAAGCAATGGCGGTAGCGGCCAAACAGATATAAACCTGGAACTTGCCGAGGAGCGGCACGGTAAATTCCTGCGATTGGCCATCGAAATGGGCCGTAAAACGCAAATTTTTGGCGGTAGAGGAAATAGCGGTGGCACGCAGCATGGCAGGCTCTTCGGTGCCGTAGGTAACACGCCGGGCCTTGGTTTCCATAGCGCGCACAAGGAGGTCATCGAAATTAACAATGGCCACCCCTTCCGCCGGCAGGTTTTTAATGAGGGTGCTTTTCTCGCGGGCGATATCGGCGATATCCTTAAATTGCCCGGAACCCAGATGCACAGGTGCCACATGCGTGATAACGGACAGGGAAGGCGGGGCGATTTTCATTAATTTGCGCAAATCCCCGGGGTGATCCGCCCCCATTTCCAAAATGGCCTGCCCGTAAAAAGGTTTGGGGTTAAAAAAAGCGCGCTTCAAAATCCGGAGCCACGCCTTAGCCGAAGAAAAGCCGGATTCATTTTCGCCTAAAATAGCAAGGCTCATGCCCAGCTCGGTATTAAAACCTTTGGGATTACGGAATACGTTGAAACGTTTTTTTAAAATGGTATACGCCGCTTCCTTAGTGCTGGTTTTGCCCATGCTCCCCGTAATGGCGATGATCCGGGTATGGCCTTTTTTAAGGTGCCGGCGCGCCCGAAAAGCAAGGAGGCCTGTAATAATAAAACGGAAAACCGCTTTCATGCCAAAAAAGGGGGAAACGGGTAACGGGGTAAGTGTAATCTAAAACAAAAAACGAAGCAAGAAAGCTTCATCCGCGCATAATAAGATAGGTGATATAACTGGCGTAACCCACTAAAAACAAAACCCCTTGCCAGCGTTCCAGTTGGTATTTTCTGCTGGTGAAAATAGAAAGGAAAGGAAAACGGCCTGCGGATTCTTGTTCTTTTTTGCCTATAAAAGCGAATAGGAACAAAAAACCTGTGGCGGCCATGACCACGTAAAGGTCGGTGTTAATGGCAGTGTTAAAAGGCATGGGCCGGATAGTGGCGCTCAAGCCTAAAACCCAGAAAATATTAAAAATATTGGAGCCCACGACATTGCCGATGGCAATATCCGAATTCTTCCTGTAGGCCGCGACCGCCGAAGTGACAAGCTCGGGCAAAGACGTGCCAACAGCGATAATGGTAAGGCCGATAAGCGATTCGCTGACCCCAAAATTGCGGGCGATCACCACAGCGCCGTCCACCACCCATTTGCCCCCCAAAAAAAGCCCCACACAGCCGCCGATCGTCATGAGGAACGCGAGCCAAAGCGGATGGGTTTTAAAGCCATCTTCTTTTTGCCTGTCGGCCATCGCCACATGGATGATATACAGCATAAAAAGGGCGAAATAAGTGATCAGCATGAGGCCGTCTATGCGGCTCAGCAGGGAAGCGGGCCCTTTATCGATGAGCGCATCGTTGGCCAATAAAAAAAGCACAATCGCCGCCATGAGGCTGAAAGGGATTTCCTTCCAGGTAGTGCTTTTACTGACGATAAGGGGATGAATGGCCGCCGCCACACCGAGGATAAGGAGGATGTTGGCGATATTGCTGCCTAAAATATTCCCGATAGCGATATCGGTGGAGCCCTGGAAACTGGCGACAACATTAACGATCAGTTCGGGGGCGGATGTGCCGAAAGAAACGATGGTAAGCCCGATAATAAGGTCGGAAACGCCAAAGCGTTTGGCTAAAACAGTGGAACCTTCCACCAGGTAATCGGCCCCTTTAATGAGAAAAACAAAACCGACAGCGAATAAAAGATAAATAAGCATGAAAAATTGTATTTTTAGGGTCAGGAACAGTATACCTGCGTGCCCCGCGCTTTAACATAAAGAAAAGATTTGACAAAACTTAAAATAAATTTTAAAATGTTATCTTAATTCATCCAAATCACAATGACCCCAAAAGCACCTCAAAACGAATGTGAACTTATAGAATTGAAAGAGCTTTATGCGGTTGTGGGCAACGCGGATAACACCCCGCTCCCCATCGTCAATCCCCAAACAGGGGAAGAAATGCCAATATTGGATAAAAAATGGCTGAACAGATTTGTGGGAAAATATTCTGTACAATACCGGAAACTTTTTGGATGGACCGAACGCATCCAGAGGTACACGGGAAAGCGATTGCGGAATCTTAAGGATATAGCCTTCAAAAATACGCCTGAAACACGCCATTTGATTGAAGAAACGCGTCAAAGGATACTGGACGATTTGGACTTTTTGAGGAAAATCTGCCCGGAAGCCCGGGACCACATGCTGCGGTTATACGGCAGGCTCGCGGATGAATATATCAATGAAACGATCCAGGAATTTTTTCCGGAATATGAGCATGAACTCGGCCTTAAAAACGAAGTGGCCACTTGTCATGATGCCGCCAAGCTGCTTTTGATGTGTTTTGACACAACACTGGATCCGCGCCTGCGTTATGAAGCGCGGCGAAAATTGTTCCTCATGGAATATATCGGACAATTGGAAAATTTCAACGAAGAAGACAGGGGCCACGAAGAGGCCCTGAATGCCATGATTGATTTCATGAACCGGAAAATGACCATAGTTCCTGCAGGCAAAAAAAGAGGGACCAGTTCCCAACGGTTCCTGCTGTCCCGCCATAATGCCAAGGAAGGGAACCGGACGGAAACGGCTTCCATCATAAAAGCCCTGCCCGAAAGGAAAAAACATAATGAACGCATTACCCCCATTGGTATGCGCCAGGCAATCATCATGGACCAAAAGGGACGGGGGCGCGAAATTTATTTCTATGCCATCCCCCGTGAAAAAGGCACGTATTCACGGCTGACGAAAATGTTCCGCTACGGCACTAAAATCGGTGAAAGGGACGATGACCGCAACGGGATCAGGATGGTTTTTGAAAAGAAACAGGACTGGGTGGATTTTTTCATGCTCCTTCAGAAACAGCTGAAAGAGGAAATCGCAGAGGAGCTGACAGAACTCCTGGATGGGGAAACGGATGAAACCGCCAAGAAAAAACTGGAAGAAAAACGGCTGGATCTCGATAAATCCGTCATCATTTCAAACGAAAAGGACAACCTGGAGGGCGATGGCAGATTTATGGGCAATTCAAAAGCAAGTTCAAGCGCCACAAAATTCCTGAAATTCACCATGAAAGTGTGCCACGCGGACGGCAAAAAATGCCAATATGAATTCCAGATATTCCTTCCGAACGGTTTCGCGGATTATATCTACCGCAAAGGAGTGAGCTGGGCGGAATATCAGGTCAAACGTTTCTTTAAGGAACAAGTGGCCGAAATATTGTTTCCCTCGGCAATCTTCCCCCAAATCGATAAAAAAGAGGCTATGGAAAAAGCGATGGAGCGCGCCTACCAGCAAGCGTGGCACCAGAATAATTTTCACGCGGCCAGAAACGGAATATCACGGGAGGAAGCGCAACGCGCAAAACGCAAAAAACAACAATCGGGAAGTTTAATTATCCAATCCGGTTCCGGCGGCGGAACCAATAACCCAAATGGCCCAACAAAACCAGGGCCAACAGCAGGTAGGGTATTTGTGTCGCGGTCGCAGCAGGAACGGCGGGGCAAGAAAAAGTAGGCGCCTGGCTAAGCCCAAGAAGTTGGTTGGTTTCCCCGGAGTAGTAATCCACAATAACGGGATGGGCCAAATCGATCAGGCTTTTGGCCATGGAAATATCCACGGGACTTTCCGCGTACGCTATGGGAATGATTTCATTGCCCAGGGAAAGATAAATTTTTTCCTCGCCTTCATCGATTTTCTGTATGGTGCCGACAGTCGTTTGGCGCGGCAAGGTGGAAACTAAAGCGAGGGTATCCGGTTTGGGGGAGGTTTTGGACTTAGCGGCCGCGGTTTTCGCGGAAGAGGCACGCACAGGAGGCGTGTAATCGGATCCAAAATGCGTGAAAGTCTCGCCCGCGTGCGTTTTTCCGTAACACAACTGGTCGGCTATGTCCCCCGCGGGATCAATCAAAAAAACACAATCATCGGAATTGTTAAGGGCGAGCTTGGTTTCCTGTTTCCTGAAGGTCCTTGTGGCGCCACCTTCCATTGCCCCGTTTTTGATAAGAAAGGGTTTGGAGCCGCCGCCTAAAACGTCATCCAGTTTCCAGCCTTCCAAACACGTTTTTTCCGTGCCGGTATTAGCCAGGCGGATAAACTCCACTCCCTCATTTTTTTTCGGGTTCGGCAAAATGGCGTCAATTTTCAGGTAAGGCGATAAACAGGTTGAAATGTCGGCCGGCTTTTCTTCGGCTGCCACAGCCGGATCAGTAATCAGCTCCTCGATATGATTTTCAGCGGACTCTTCCGTTTCTTCCTCCGCCATTGCCGCCACTTCCGGTTTCGCCCACAGGCCCAAACCCGCCGCCTTCGCTTCAGCTTCCAGCTGGACAAATTCCTCACGGAACCGGAAAGGGAAAAGGGTGTAGGCGCGCCCATAGCCATTTTGGACAACAAGCTGATTGGCAAACCCGGAATCGGAATAGGCATAGGCGAGCAGGCACCCGTATTTGTCCACGCGGTTATCGTCGAACTGCAAAATCACGTTTTTGCCAAAAAGGAATTGTTTCAAATAAGCGCTGGCTTCATGCCCAAAGGCTTCGACCGCTTTTTTGGGATGCACGGTCTCCGGGGTGTCCACGCCGATCAGGCGCACGGTGATTTCACGGCTTTCGAAATTAACTTTAAACGTGTCGCCGTCCACCACTTGTGTGACAAAAGCGTGAAGCTCAGCCGGCAAAAAATAAAAATTATAAATCACCTGTTCAGGCAGCGATTCCGCCCAGCCCATCTCGTCCATCGCGTTACCGGCCGGATCAAAAAGCCTTATGGATTCATCGGAATTATTAAGCACGAATTCAAAAACATCCTGCCGGACCGTGTATTCGGACGATGAAGGAATTTGCCCTTCTGTGAACACATACGCGTGCCCTTGCGCGTCTTCCAGTTTCCAGCCAGATAAATCAATAGCCGAAGAAAACCGGTTGAGCAGCGTGACGGCCTCTTTCCCCTCATCCGGCCCATCGGGGTTAGGCAGCGCGCTATAAAACACCAGCATCCCCTTTTCATATGACCGGGGCGGAGCGGGAAAACGGTTGGCGGATCCAGGAGTGGCAGAGGAAACCCAGACAAAAATACCTTGCGCGTTTTTGGCATAAGCTTGGTTTTCCTTGGCGTCGGCGTAGGTAACGGTTTCTTTCACTTCCTTTTCAGGGCTAAGCAAACGGACGATGTCGGCGCTGTTTTTAAAGGAAAGAAAAACCGTAGGCGCGCGCAAAACCAAATAAGAGCCCGGCGCAACAACAGTGCCAGGGGGAATGGCGTAAGGCTTGCTGCCCCCTTCCGCGTCATCCAGGTACCAGCCGCCCAAATCAACAGGCGCAGCGGAGGGGTTATAAAACTCGACCCATTCCCCTTGTTCGTCGCTCCCGAAAGGGTTCACCATGATCTCATTGATGAGGGAGGGAAAAAGATACACGGCAAACGGCGCGCCATCATCATCCGCGGCATCGGTAAGCGCAATGGATATTTCGGTGGCATCCGGCAAATCGTCAGCGACAGGATTTTCCGAAGAGGGGGTCGGGTCGGGGGCGGGCGGGACATCCGGTTCGGCCGGATTTTGGATGGGTTCTTCAGCCGGTTCTTCAGCCGCCCCTCCAACAGAATTCGGTTGTCTTGGCGTCCCTGTTCCGCTGCTTGTTCCCCACGCGGTAGGATCGGTCCCGGGCAAATGGAAGTCAACGCGCTCCATGGTGGCTTTCGTGGTATTATCGCCCGCGTGCCAGCCGTCGATAAAATCAACAGTTTGGCCCGCCGGATCAAACAGGGATAATGATTCGCCTTCGTTTTTAAGGGAACCTGTATAAATAAAATCCGCGGGCGCATCCGGCGCGCTCGTGTCATCCGTGCGTTCCAGTAAAAAATACCCGCCCGCCGGAATAGCGCCGGATAAAACAGCATGCAAAGAACCTGCCGCGTTTTGTATCGTCCAGCCTGTTAGGTCGAGGGCGTCAGGACCGCTATTGTAAAGTTCCATCCACTCATCATTGGCGGAAACCGGTGTCCCCATCCATGCGATTTCGGAAAAACGCAAAACGGAAGTTTCGCCTTCTAAATAAGCGACAGGACAACCGATATTAAGAAGCAGGATGGCAACTCCCAGCAAACCGGCGATTCTTTTTTTCATGGTCCACGGCCGGGAGGAGGTTAAATAATTTGGATAAGCAATTTACCACTCTTAACATTTTTTGTCAAGCTTAAGCTTCTGGATTTCCACTGTAATCATCATTGATTTCTTAAGAAAAATAAGATATAATATTAAGATAACTTTTCAGCAAATGGCTACCCAAACCCTCAGCCTAATCGAATTCGCGGACCTCCTTAGCCTGGAAGCAAAACGCGGCATCATCAGCGGAGGCGCCCTTAGGCAAATGATCACAGATAACAAGTTGCCCAAAATCATTCGTGACGTGCGCGGGGCCGTAAGGCTTGCGGTGGAACGCGCCGAAGAAGGATTCACGGTAACGCGATTTCCCACCGCCCTGGCCACGGAAAAAATAAACGAAATTTACTGATCCTCTGCTAGCCGGAAAAGACACAAAGGCTTTTTTTGCGTATAAAAAAACTCCCACCGACAGCGCTTCGTTAAACCTTAGGTATCCAACATTCAGGATATAAATGCTGAAACGCTAAGTTCTAACAAAACCGATCATTCAGCTCAGCTCTTTTACGGCCGAAACCGTTAAGTGGCCGTCTCAAGTAAAACCCTGGGATAAAAGCGAATGGCCAAGCTTGCCTGCGCTCATCTCCGAAGAATCGGAGCCAAGACACAAACTTTTGTTTTGTTTTGCTAGTTTGCCCTTCACCGGATAAATCCGGACAAAGGAACCTCGCTTTAAGCCTCAGGCGACAAAGGTTTCCGGAACTCCGCCGTTGAAGCAACCCACCAACCGGCAGGCCGCAAATCGGTCAGGAAAACCGTTATGCCTTTATCATCGGCAAAAAGCAAGTAGAGAACGCCATCAGTGAGAGGAGTCTGCCCAAGGAGACTTTCCGGCCCAGTCCTTGCCTACACAGTCCGTTCATCCCAGGGCGGTCGGAAAACCTTGCGGAGGTCCGGTGGCGCTAAAGGATGGGGGCGAACCGGGAGCTCCGGACAAGTCCGGAGGCGGTAAGCTGTGGCTTTTTGTTTTTGTTTCCTTAAGGCAGGCTTATCTCACTGATGAAATGATTTTGGTTTCAAAGATCATCTTTCTTATCATATTATTATATCAAATA
>JAFGNE010000053.1 GCA_016927155.1 Candidatus Peregrinibacteria bacterium | reverse complement strand
CCAATTTTTCGTTTTTGCGCCGGTGTTCGATAAGGTCAGCGATGGAAATGATCTTAAGCCCTTGTTTTTTTGCAAAAATTTTCAGGTCCGGCAGGCGGGCCATACGGCCGTTCTCTTTCATGATTTCGCAAATAACGGCGGCCTGTTTCATTTTTGCCATTTTCATCAGGTCGATGGCGGCTTCCGTGTGCCCGGCGCGTACCAGCACGCCCCCTTCTTTGGCGATCAGCGGGAAAACATGGCCCGGCCTCATGAAATCTTTCGGGACCGCTTGCGGGCTGACCATTTTTTGGATC
The DNA here is from genome assembly GCA_016927155.1 of Candidatus Peregrinibacteria bacterium. Taxonomy (GTDB): domain Bacteria; phylum Patescibacteriota; class Gracilibacteria; order UM-FILTER-43-11; family UM-FILTER-43-11; genus JAFGNE01. The sequence goes on along the minus strand of JAFGNE010000053.1, from coordinate 6,295 downwards.
GTTTTGGTGCGGTCGGAAGCCGAGATGCCGGTGGTCGTGCCTTTTTTCACATCAACCGATACGGTGAAATTGCAGTTGCCGTCCGGATTTTCCACCATAGGATGGAAGTTGAGTTTGCCGGCCAGCGCTTCCGACATGGGCACACAAATCAGCCCGCGCCCTTCTTTGGCCATAAAATTCACCGCTTGAGCCGTCGCTTTTTCCGCCGCCATCAGCAAATCGCCCTCATTCTCACGATCTTCATCGTCAATAACGATGATCATCTTTCCTTTTTTGAGGTCGGCGATGGCGGATTTGATGGAAGACATGGAACGAAGCGCGTCAGTAGAATAAGGACGTTACACGTTACACTTTTTAGATGTCAATCTGGTAAATCGCCTTTTTGGTGAGGAGATAAAGCTTGTCTTCCGCTTTGTCCACATGCAGGCTTTGGACGTCTTCCAGGTTTTCGAACACCACTTGCTTCCGGTACCTCGGCACGCCGTTCACGTCTTTGTCCACAATGATCACCTTTTTGTTCACAGGATCAAGGATGTACAAGCCCTTGGTTTCGATTGAAGTGAAGATTTTGGTGGCTTCGGAAATATCGGCGGCCATGTCTTCCACCGTGAAAGGCTGTTTTTTGGATTTGTAAATCTTCACGATTTCACCGCCTTTTTTGAGCACGTAAATGTCGCCGTCAATAGCCATTGAAATGGCTTCCGCCAGGTCAGCGTCTTCGTTGTATCCGGCGGCGGCACTGTAGCTGGCGCGCAGGCGGGTGTATTTGAAGATCTGGTTTTTTGCGGGGCTCAGCAGGTAAAGGTATTTCCCGTAAGCGGCCATATCCACCGCCGGCTGCCAATTGGCGTCTTCGGTATTGGCGGAACGGAATTGGCCGTTGTCATATTCGATGATCCTGCCCGATTGCGTGAGAAAAGCGATAAGGTCAAAATCCTCCATGGGCGCGGCCCGGACCACCACTTCCGTTTCATCAATGGGTTTGGGGTCCAGCACCTGGCTGAGGATTACCTGAAAAAGAGTGTTGTATTCGTAGACATAAAAATTGTCATCCAGGCTGACAAACCCAAGCGCTTCCGCTTTTTCCTTTTTTGCCGAAAGATCCGCGTAAGGTTTTACTTCGGCCAGCCGCATGGTGTTGTTGATGCTGTCACGCGTTTGCTGGACTTTTTCCAGGAGCGTGAGCGCTTCCGCGCGGAAAAAATTGGTACCCAGGATGTCTCGCGCCTCTTTTTCGACTTTATCCAAAATGGCGTTAGCCGTTTCTTTTTCATTGGCATAGCCTTTGGTGTTGGCGGTGTGGAGGTCCTGATTCATTGCCTCGATCCTCAGGCGGTATTCATCCCTGAGCGCGCCGTCCCGCGAACTGTTCATCAGGAAAGTGACGCTTAAGATGAGCAGCAATATGGCACCCAGGATAGCCAACAGGATTTTATTCCGGTTCAGCCCTTTCGTTTTCAGCTTGATCCCTGTTTTTTTGGAAATGGAATCCGCTATTTTTTGCCAGCCGATGAGAGACGCGGCCTTTTTCCACCCTTGTTCCAGCGCTTCAAGGTAATGGCCGAATGTTGTGGCGGTAGCCGCCGCGGGCAAGGTGCCGCGCGCCGGGAGTTTTACATGCAGGCAGGTGACCCCGACAGAAAGCTCCTGGTCTGAAAGCACAAGGTCGCGCACCGAATCCAATGCTTCAGTCACGCCGTCCTGCATGATCTGGACGATTTGGGATTGCGTGGCCAGCCTGAGGAGCCGGGAAGTGGCGAAAATCACTTTGTCTTCCGGTAGGAGTTCACCGCTGGCAATATTCACAAAAAGGTCTTCCGATTTGCCGGTAAGCCCCTCGCTGATCATGGAAAGTTTGCCTTTGCGGATGAGATAGGCTTCGGCATTTTTGGATTGCGTGATATGGAGCGTCTCTCCGGAAAGCACCCCGATGATGGCGCTAACGGATCCGATCGTCTTTACCCCTTTTTTCTCCTGAATATTTCTGATGATCAGGTTAATTTCCTTGAGGGCGTTTTCAAAGCGCTCGTAAGCGTCTTCGTTCGCATTCTCAAAAAATACCCCTTCCATCGTATCGATGATGCTTTGGGCTGTGGCGCGAGCGTATTTGGCGTTATCCACAATCTCTATTGCGAGCCAGACCTGGTCCTCCGTCCTCGGTTTTTTGAGGGTTTTGAGTAAGATGAAATGGTCGGAATCGCGTGAAACGGAAAACGTGTCCGCAATAATTTTAAAAGACATTTTTTTCTTTATTAGGTATCGTTATATAATTTACCACCACTTAAAGCGCCAGGGCAAGCGCAAGCGTGAGGGAAAACCTTGCCCAAGTCGTTGTCCCTTGCCATAATGAGCCTGTTCTTTAATCCAAAACCCATGCAGATTAACATCCATACAGAAAACCTTTCCCTTAACAAGAAGCAGGAAACACAGATTTACAGCAAGTTTGAAAAATTGATCCGGTTGGCGGATCGCCTTTCCGATGAGGCCAGCGAGATAAAAGTGAATTTGCATTATGAGCGCACCGGCCAGCCGCGCTTCCGTTACGCCTGTGAAGTTACCGCTTTCGTGCCCCGGGGGAAACTTCGCGCCGAAACGCGCCAGGATACTTTGGAAAATGCCGTTGATGACGTTATCGACAAAATAAAGGGACAGATCGAACATTATAAATCCAAACTCCATCACCTTGAACAGCGGAAATAGATGACCCTATCCCCCTTAAAAAACATTGTTCGGGCCCTGGTTTTTTTGTCGCCTTTTGTTTTCCCGTTTTTCCTGCTGAAATTCCAGGTTCTTGGCATCCCGTTTACCGTGCTTGAGGTTTTTTGTTACACGCTTTTTGTTTTATGGGTTTTTTCCGGCCCGATGGCCTGGAAACGCCCTTTGTCTTATTTTTGGCTGTCGGCGTTCCTGCTTTTTTTGGGCGCTACCCTTGGTGTGCTGATCGCCCCCCATTCCATTTCACTTCCCAGCGGCGAGCTCCTGGACGCCCAGCGCGTCGCCTTGGGCGTCTGGAAGGGGTGGATTGTGGCCCCCCTCCTTTATTTCGCGGTAGTGACCCAAACGATCCAATCTAAAAAAGAAACGGATTTCTTTATCCGGCTTTTTGTTTATGCCGGCTCCATCGTGGCTTTAGCCGCGTATGCTTTCGCGCTGTTTAACAATGGAATAACGTATGATTTGCGCTTGAGCGGGTTTTTCGAATCGGCCAATTACCTTTCGCTTTACCTGGTGCCACCCTTGCTTTTTTCCGTCATGCTCATTTTGCGGCGGCCCGCCGTTTTACGGTTTTATGATTATTTCGATCTTTCCGCGCTTGCCATTATGGGCCACGCCCTCTTTTTCACCCAGTCGTACGCGGCCATCATCGCGGTTTTCGGCGCGCTTTTCCTTGGTTTTCTCCGGCTGATGGGGCGGAGGCTTTTTGCCACAAGGAGCGGACTTATCGCCCTGTTCGTTATGGCGCTGACCTTTGTCATCATTCTGGCCACCCAATGGCATACGCCCAAATTCCGACAGGCGCTTGACTGGCAAAACCGTTCCAGCACTTCGGTGCGGCTGGAAATTTATGAAGTGGCTTATGGGCTTATCCGCGAAAACCCTTTGGCCGGCATCGGCCCCGGGCTTTTCCAGGCTGAGTACCAAACGCGTGGCCGTGAAAATCTTGGCCATGTGCCCATGGAATGGAATATACCCCATCCGCACAATATTTTTCTTGCCTTTTGGCTGAATGCGGGCCTGTTGGGCCTTTTGGCGCTTTTTGCCCTCATCGCGCTGGCTCACCGCCATTTTACATACGCCCTGATTCCTTTTTGGGGGATTTTGATCCATGGGTTTTTCGACACGCCTTTCTGGAAGAACGATTTGGCTATGGTTTTTTGGCTCACTGTCGCCGTCATTGTTATTTTACAAACCCATGGAACTCATCCCGCTCAAATCAAAGCTGTTAAAACCGGAAAGCGACCTGTCCGCCGCCGTCTTAAGCGCGCTTAAGGCAAAAAGCCTGGAGCTTAAAGAAAAAGACGTGCTTGCCGTCGCCTCCAAAGCCGTCGCTTACGCGGAGGGGCGTTTGGTTTATGTGGCAAACGAGAAAATTTTCCGCGATTTAGTGCGGCGCGAATCGGACGCCCTTTTGGATGAGGGCGATATGGTGATTGCCCTAAAAAATAAAATCCTGATCCCTAACGCGGGGATAGACAGGAGCAATACGCCAAAAGGATACGCGGTGCTTTGGCCGAAAGACCCTTTTAAATCGGCGCGCGCGATAAGAGAGAAGCTTAAAAAGAAATTCGGATTAAAGCGTTTAGGGGTTGTCTTAACCGATTCTCATTGCCAGCCGCTGCGTGCGGGAGTTTCCGGCATCGCCATCGGCTGGGCAGGTTTTGAGGGAGTGTTCAGCGTTCGTGGAAAGAAAGACCTGTTCGGCAAAAAGATGCGGTATACCCAAATCAACGCGGCTGATGATTTGGCCTCCGCCGCCAATCTGCTGATGGGGGAGACGGACGCCCGGATCCCTTTCGTTATTGTCCGCGGATTTGATATCAAGTTTACCGAAAAACCCGCGAGTTCGGCCGATTACTTTATTTCGCCCAAGCGGTGCATTTTTAGAAGCCTGTATACGGGGAAATTGAGTTAAGTGAAGGGGCGCCACGAGTGGCGCCCCGAATGGATGTGGAGGGAGTTATTTCAGAGGGATGGTTTGGCCTGTCCCGGTGTCGTATGCCCGTTTTTTCTCGAAGGAAACGGGAATTGCCACAGGATGGCTTTCAAGGCGGACCACTTCGTGAACCGGTAATTTTTTCCCGGCATTCAAAAGCTGTTCGTGCCTTTCTGCGACTTTGGCAATGAATGTCTTGGTCACATTTTCATCGCCAATTTGACCGAAACAATCTGCGATTTTTGACATGAGTTATTCCTCCATATCTAATTGCTGAAGGCCGCCGCCTGGCTAATTCCAGACGAAGCCTAATCAAACTGGAAATATTTTACGCATTAATCAATTTTTGTCAACACAACTTCAATTTTCACCTTCTCTTCGGCGCCGGGGGTTTTCGCCATGATCTCGAAATGACCCGCCTGAGGCTGCCATTCGTAACGGAAGTTGGGCGCTTTGCCAATACCTGCTTTTTCCCCGTCCACTAACCATTCCACGGTTTGCGCGCTTTCATCCGCTTCGGCTTCGAAAATGATTTTTTCATTTTCGTCGGGGATAAGCGGGTCTAATTGGTAGTTTTCGTAAGGCTGGGGTTTTCGGATGATGAGCCAATGTTCCCGCGGGGGCGCTTCGGATTTTTCGGGGCAAAGGGGCGAATAGGTTTGCGGCGGTACGGGCCAGCCGTTCTCGCGCGACCATTTCCTCAATTCCGGAGGAAAAACGGCGAAAACTTTTTCTTCAATCCATTCCGCGGGGCAAAGTCCGCCGGCGATGAGACTGTTGCGCCTATCGGTTTTTATCGGTGTCCAAATCGTATCCGGATTTTTTGGCTCGGTGCCACGGATGAACCATTCCAATGTCTTGGCCGGGCAATACGGCGTAGGCAACATGCCGGAAAGCGAGCAAATTTCCTTTTTAACGAATCCGTCCGGTCGCGCAAAAGGCAGGCGAGGCAGGTTACCCATGGCGGCTATCATCACATCATGGAAAATGGGGCCGGCACCGGTAATGCCCGAGGTATTTTTCATCGGTGAATTATCGGCGTTGCCCACCCATACGCCTACCACACGCCGTGAAGTAAAACCGATTGTCCAGTTATCGCGCGAATTCCTTGTGGTGCCGGTTTTGGCGGCAACGGGAAAGTCGAAAGTGAGCGCGCTGTTTTCGCCGAACTCGGCCACGCGCGCCGCGTTATCGCTTAAAATATCGGTGATCAGCCACGCGATTTTTTCATCCAAAACCTTTTTTCCTTTTAAGGCCGGTTCGTCCAACCGGTTGGCAATGGGCATGGTGACGCCGCCGCGCGCCAGCATGCCGTAAGCCTGCGCAAGCTCCAGAAGTTTCACTTCCGCGTCGCCCAAAGTAAGGGCCAGGCCATAATGTTCCGGTGGTTTATCGAGCGTGGTCAGCCCCGTTTCCTGCAGGAAACGGAGCAGTGATTCCACGCCCACTTTTTCCAATACTTTCACGGCCGCGATATTATAGGAATTGGCCAGTGCTTCCCGGTAGCGCACAAGCCCATGGTAACCAAAATCATAATTGCGGGGCGTATACGGATTGCCGTCCTGCGTGAAAAACTGCGCCTCGATATCGGCAACCGTCGTGGCAGCCGTATCGCCGCGCCTGAGGGCGAGCGCGTAAGTG
>JAFGNE010000052.1 GCA_016927155.1 Candidatus Peregrinibacteria bacterium | reverse complement strand
TGTAACAATACATACCCTATACTTTGTATCGATACCACCACCACTCCCATAGGTGAAACTCCCGGTGGCGGTGGAGGAGATATTACGGGCGTTACGGCCGGCACAGGCCTAAGCGGGGGCGGCGTTTCAGGAGATGTGACTTTAACTGTTTCAGGAGTTACTTCATCAATGATCACCGATGGCACCATCGCCGCTGCAGACATTGCTAACAACACTATTACGGGCGATAAAATTATTACTGGTACCATAACGGGCGGCACTACATTGATGCCGATATTTGGCGGTGGATTTAACACTGTTGCTACAGGGAATATTGGTGTTGGGACGGTTACCGGCGGAAATATCGCCGATGGTTCCATTGTAAGCGTTGATATTGCCGAAGGTGGTGTTACTACAACAAATATCAGCGACGGCGCCATCCGAGATGTTGATATTTATGGAGAGGCCCAGATTGATGCGAGCAAATTGAACCTTTATAATATGACGGATGTCGGTTATATACGGAACATAAGCGGCCAGACGTTTGATATGATGCTGCCTACAAACCAGCCTTTCCGGATCCATCGCACCAATTCAATCAATGACGGCGATTATGTTTTATTTGACCCGTCAGGAAAAATTTCCAGATTCGTGGATGGAGGAGGATATTCCAATATTTTTCTCGGTCAGCATAGTGATACTACAACTAATGCCGGGAATGTCGGTATAGGAAAAGAGCCGGGTAATTATAAGTTGGATGTTAATGGAACGGTGCGTGGTACAGGGGCCTATGTTAATTCTGATGCTCGGTACAAGAAGAATGTTGAGACGATATCGAACGCCCTTGACAAAGTTATTGCACTAAGAGGAGTTAATTATGAATGGATTGATCCGGCGAAAGGGGATGGCGTACAATTGGGGCTTATTGCCCAAGAGGTTGAAAACGTTATTCCTGAGGCTGTTTCTACAGATGGTGAAGGCTATAAATCTTTAGCTTATGATCGTTTGGTTGCTGTATTGGTAGAAGCCATCAAGGAACAGCAAAAGATGATTGATGACTTGCGGCAGCAGGTGGAAGCCCTTCAGGCGAAATAATTAATCGTTCATACTTATGCCCAACCTTATCAAATTTGTATTGGTTTTAGCCTTGTCCTTCGCGCTGGCAGGGTGTGCCTGGAATAAAGGGTCGGATAAGCTCCAGAATAATGTCGTACCACAGTCGCCAAAGACAGTAAGTTGCGATGACCTCTCTACCGAAAAACAGACAGAATGTGAAACAGCGGTTAAAAATGTGGTTTTGGATATGCTGGAAAAAGAAATAATGGAGAATTTTGACTCGGCACGTTGTTCAGAATTACAGGAAGAGAATAGAGTTAAGTGTTTTTCTATTATTAGCGCTACGGGGATAAAAGGTCCTATAACCGCTGAAGAAAAAGTGAGTTTGTCCAAAGCCCTGGAAACCTCCGATCTGACGATATGCGATGCGATGACGACGGAGGGGTTGATTACCTATTGTAAAGGGCGGATTCAGGAACAACTGGATGAAATGAAAGTCAGGGAAGAGGCCGAAAAAGGCGCGGATTGCGCCGCCATTGAAGATGCCGACCAGCAAAAATATTGTTTTTATATCCAATCACAATCTAAATAATTTTTTTATGCTCCGCCCCAACCTCCGCAATATCCCCTATTTCAAAATTCTCCTCATCCTCTGGCTCGTTTTTTCCATTATATATGTGGGATGGGGGGAGTGGAGCCGGTTTAAAACAAATGTCATGGAACGTTCGTACGCCGCGGGGCGCGCGGAGGCCATCCAGCAGGTGATTGCCGAATCCATGAAATGCAAGGTGTTTACCATGAATGTCGGCGAGACGAGGGCCAACCTGGTCAATATCGATTGCGGGAAACAAGAACAGCCGCCCGCGGCGCCCGAGGAGGGGCAGAAATAGGAAGAACTTTATAAAGCTGCTCAATTCTTGCGCGATTCTTGCGCGATTATTGCGCGATTCGTTTTTTTGGTGTATTATTTCAAGGGTTAACTTTGAAAAAATATGTTTAGACCGAAATACACGATTCCGAACAAAATGGTGAAAAATTTGATGATGATCGCGGAAGCGAAAGCGGTCATCGGAAAGGCCAGGATATTGCCCAAGCAGGAATTGCGCCTGCGGAGAGAGGCGACTATCCGCATGACCCACCATTCCACGGAAATCGAAGGGAACAGGCTTAATATGGAACAGGTGGCCGCGTTGTACGCCCGCCGTAAAATAGACGCGCCCGACCGCGACATTTATGAAGTAAAAAACTACCTGAGCGCCTTAAAATATATCGAACAGGTGGTTAAACGGAAGTTAAAGATCACTGAAAAAGTGATTTTAAAGATACACCAATTGGTCACCGCGAAAATGTTATCAGAGGAATTTTGCGGTCATTACCGCAAGGGGCCCATTTTTGTGGTGCGCAGGCGTTTGGGCATACCCGAAGAAGTGCTTTATACAGGGCCGGACGCCAAAAAAGTGCCCAAACTGATGGCGGATTTGGTCAATTGGATGCAAAAAAGCGTCAAAGATGAAGTGAATCCCGTTATCGTGGCCGGCATCGTGCACCAGGAAATCGCGGCCATACATCCTTTTAACGATGGGAACGGCCGTACGGCGCGCGCATTGGCCACCTTGGTGCTATATGAAAGGGGGTACGATTTCAGGCACTTATTCGCCCTGGAGGATTATTACAACACGGACAGGCCTTCTTATTATAAGGCCATTAATGTCGGGAAAAATTTTGAAAAACGCCGGACGGATTTGACGCCATGGCTTGAATATTTTGTGGAAGGTTTCAGGCAGGAAATTGATAACGTAAAAAAGGAAATCACCCAGCTTTCTTTGCATAAGGTAGACGGAAAGATAAAATCCAAGATTTACTTCAATCCGGATCAATTGAAAATCCTGGACTTTCTGGATACCTTCGGCAGGATAACCGCTGCGGATGTCGAGGATGTCCTGTCTTGCCCGAAAAGGACGGCTCAGTACCAGTTGCAGAGGCTGAAAAAAATCAAGATGATCAAGCAGGTAGGAAAAGGGCCGAATTCTGCCTACGTGGCCAATTGACCGGAAATATTGGAAGGAAATTTTTCTTTGACATAAAAAAGCGCGTTTGGTAGAATTCCCCGTGCTTATCATTTTTTAATTCATCATCACTATGGCAGAAGGAAAATTTGAAAGAAATAAAGTCCATGTGAATGTGGGCACCATCGGCCATGTGGACCATGGCAAAACCACGCTCACATCCGCCATTACCAATGTGGCGGCCATCAAGTTTGGCGGGCTTAACAAAGCTGTCGCTTTTGACCAAATCGACAATGCCCCCGAAGAGCGTGAACGCGGTATCACGATTGCCACGTCCCACCAGGAATATGAAACGGCAAAAAGGCATTACGCCCATGTGGACTGCCCCGGCCATGCCGACTATGTTAAAAACATGATTACGGGCGCGGCCCAGATGGACGGCGCTATCCTCGTGGTTTCCGCGGCGGACGGCCCCATGCCCCAAACCCGCGAACACATCCTCCTGGCCCGCCAGGTGAATGTGCCTT
>JAFGNE010000051.1 GCA_016927155.1 Candidatus Peregrinibacteria bacterium | reverse complement strand
ATTGGCGGCGTGGCCGCTTTCGATATTGAAAACGGCGGTGTGATTTCGCCGGGCGGGATCGGTTTCGATATCAACTGCGGCATGCGGCTCATCACCACCGATCTGACCGAGGATGAAGTGTCGCCCAAGCTCCATGACCTTATTAACCACCTTTATTCCCGCGTCCCCGTCGGCACGGGCCAGCACGGGTTCGTGCGCATGGATAAGACCGAATTCCGCAAAGTCATTAAAAAAGGCGCCCGGTGGGCCGTGGAAAAAGGTTTTGGCGAGCGGGAAGATCTGGACGCCACCGAAGAGAACGGCTGTTTTGATTGGGCGAACCCCGAAACCGTTTCCGACCGCGCCATTGAACGGGGTTACAACCAAATCGGCACGCTGGGAAGCGGCAACCATTACCTGGAAATTCAGGTCGTCCGGGATGAAAACATCTTTGACCGCAAGCTGGCCAACAGCTTCGGCATTTTCGGCCAGAACCAGATCGTCATCATGTTCCATTGCGGCAGTCGCGGTTTCGGGCATCAGGTAGCCACCGATTATCTGCAACAATTCCTTAAGGCGATGCAGAAGTTCAGGATCCCGATCCTCGACAGGGAGCTGGCCTGCGCGCCGTATGATAGCGACGAAGGGCGGAATTATTTTGCCGCCATGGCGTGCGCCGCCAACATGGCTTTTGCCAACCGCCAGGTCATCTACCATCGCATTCGCGAATGTTTCAGCGATATTTTTGGCAAAACGCCGCAGGATATGGGGATTTCCCAGCTTTACGACGTGACCCACAATACCGCCAAAATCGAAGAATATCCGGTGGATGGCGAGAAAAAGAAACTCCTTGTGCACCGCAAGGGCGCCACTCGCGCCTTCCCCGGCCAGCCCGTCATTTTGGGCGGTTCCATGGCTACCGGCTCTTACTTGCTCGTCGGCACACAGGCGGCAATGGAGAAAAGCTGGGGGTCAACAGCCCACGGTTCGGGTCGTTTAATGTCTCGCCACGAGGCCAAGCGTCGCACCGACGGCCACAAATTACAGGTGGAAATGGAGGAACAGGGGATTTATGTGAAAGCGGCTTCTTACGCCGGCCTTGCCGAAGAAGCGGGTTTTGCCTACAAAAACATTTCCGATGTCGTTGCCGCCTGTGAACTTAGCGGTATTTCCAAAAAGGTGGCGGCTTTTGTGCCGATCGGTAATATAAAGGGGTGAGACTTTTTATTTCCATCAACGTGCCCCAGGCGTTTTACCGCTATTGCCGCCAATTGCAAAGCCGGTTTCCCGACATGAAAAACACGGATGAATTTCACCTTACCCTCCAGTTTTTGGGTGATGATGTGCCGTCTGCGGAGCTGGTTATTGAAGCGCTGAAAACCGTCCGCTTTGAACCATTCAAAATCGAAATGGGCGATGCGATCCCCTTTGGCCCGCCGCATAATTTGCGAGGTGTTTGGATTGAATGCGCTAAAAATCCGGCACTCGAAAAGCTGGCCGCCGATATCCGGAAGGCCATGGAACCGCTCGGCCTCATCCCCGATAAGCCTTTTGCCGCCCATATCACTTTGGGGCGTTATAAAAAACAGCCGCATGAATCCATTGTCCGGATAAAGGGCGAACCCCACAGATTCGCCGTGGAACATTTTTACCTTATGGAAAGCACGCTCTCCTCCGCGGGGCCGTTGCATAAACAGATCGCGGAATTTTAAAAGGAATCATATTTTTTAAATTGAATGAGCGGAGTAAAGTGTTTATAATCAAAAAGCGTATCGTTTTGGTACGCCCTGCTTATCATTTAATTTATTAATTATGGTGGTTTCTTTTATCAGACGATGGACAGCGATTGTCACGGTTTTGGCTGTGACAGTATCCGTTTTATCGTTTTCTGTTGGCGCTTTCGCGATTGAGGAAAACGCTGACAGCGCCGTTATGACAGTCACTGCTTCTGTGGAAAAGGAAGAGGCGGATGTCGCGGAAGTCAGTAATACCGCTAATACCGTCGTGGAAGAATTGCTTAGCACGCTGGAAAACAAAACCACGGATGAAGCGGTTTCCGATGTGGAAACGACGGAAAAGGATATTAACCAGAAGATCCAGGTCCTCCAGAACAAACTGATGAACGCAGGAAACGCTAAAAAACTCCAGGAAACTATCGAAAGGCAGATCATACGGCTTAAAGAGCTCCGCGTAAAGCTCCGCGCCAAGGCGATGATCAAAGTTCAGGAGGTAAAGGCTAATTTGGTCCGGAAGGTGGTTGCCGCCCCCAGGCTTTATGAGATCCGTTGGGGAGAATTGGATGAAGCCCTCCGCCGGTGCCAGGCGCAGGACGCCACGGGCCTTGAAACAAAATGCACTCCCGAATCAGTCGAATACGAAGGGAAAATAAGCGTGGATAGCGGCACGCTTGCCGTACGCAAGGAATTGCTGTTTGAAGAGGCGACCGATAAGGTCACACAGGAAAAAGGAAGCGCCATCGCCTTCCAGTCCACCATTGCCGGCCATTGGGACGGGCTTCTCGTGGAGTATGCCCCTGACGCGTCCGGAACATCCGACAGTGCGGTCAATGTTACTGTCGTGATCGGTGACTTGCAAGTGGCTAAAACCGGTTTCGATATTTTTGGCCGTTATGAAATCGGAAATGGGCATGAGATCGAAATCCGTCGCGGCGCGCAAGTACTCACAGGCGTGGCTCCCGCCCTGCAGACAAAAATAATCGATAACCAGGTGGCCATAAAAGAAAAGTTGGCCAACATTTATGAAAAGGCCCGCGTGATCCGGAGCGAAGTAGATGTGACCGATGCCGTTACCATCCAAGCGGACGCTCTGGAAGCAGTGGCGGATGAGGTTGGCGAAAATAATTTTGAGGACGAAAGCGCCGCGGAGATCGAGGCAGAAATCCAGGCGGTCGCCAGCACGCTCGCGGCCGACGCTTCTTCGGAAGAAATCCAGGCGAAAGTGGCAGCGCTCAAAAAGAAGCTGGAAGAAATAAAAGTGAAAAACCGCGTCCGCAAGTTCGAAAAAAACATGATTCCTTTTAAAGATACCGACGACACAGAGTGGTACACGGCTTATGTGAACCAAGTGAAGAACAAGGGGGTGATCAGCGGTTATAAAGATGCCGCCGGCAATGAGATGGGCGAATTCCGCCCTGCCAACAACATCACGGTCGCCGAGATCCTGAAAATCGCGCTGGAAACGGCGGACAAGGGGCAGGATACATCTTCCGACCCCAATTTGGCCGCGGCACAGAACCATTGGGCGAAAGGTTACGTGAAGGAGGCGGAGGAACTGGGCGCCAGTCTGGTCCAAGGCGATGTGGATATAAACCGTCCCGCCACCCGTGGCGAAGTGGTGCGCCTGATGCTGGAAGCTTTGGGGGTGGAGCCGGAGGCGGTGGAAAATACTGATTTTTCCGATCTGTCCGCTTCGGATCCTAACACGCCTTATATTGAATATGCCAAAAACCTGGATATCGTCAGCGGTGACGCCGGAAAAACCACCTTCCGCCCAAACGACCCGGTGAACCGCGCAGAAGCGGCCAAAATCGCCAACCAGGTTATGGAAATCCTGATGGGCGGTCAATAACCACAAAAAAACACCAACTAAAAGCCTGTTTTTCGGCTTTGCCGGAGACGGGCTTTTTAGGCGTGCTTAAAAGCCGTCTTCCAGTTCCTCATCATTAGGAAAAGCCTCGGGATCCCCCTGTTGGCATACACACTCACAACGGGGGAAACCGCATTTTCCGCATAAGGGGCAATCATTTCCGCATTCACATCCATCCATAAGTTAAGATGTTAGGCGGTAAGACAGTCCTATTATATCATAATAGACGGTTAAATCCCGTTTACAAAAATAAGCCAATCCATTAAAATTGCACCGCCTTTGAGAAAGAAGGCAAAATACACGGAGCGGTAGTTCAGCTGGTTAGAACGCCACACTGTCACTGTGGAGGTCGCGGGTTCGAGTCCCGTCCGTTCCGCCATTAAAAAAAGTGCTTCAACCGTAGGCTGGAGGTTTTTTTATTATAGGATAAGGGCGAGAACCCGCGAGGTTCGATGTGAAAAAGGAGAAGCCGGCTGCGAAGCAGACGTGCGACGACTATTTGAGCACTAGAAGCAAGTTCCGCGCAGCGGGACGCAGCGAGAGGAGTCCCGTCCGTTCCGCCACCTATTTAATGGCTTATTTAAGCCATTTTTTGGTTTGACGGACGAGACTTTCTGAATACATAGAGATAACACAAAAGATTTCCTCCCTACACCGATTTATATGCAACACCCATAGGTGAAAAATCGACAGGGGCTACCTTTAGGCCAAATTCATTGAACAAATTTACAAGATAATCTCGATGATACGCAATTGTATTCAAGCCATCCTTCGATAAAAAACTTACCCCTTTTTCATTTACATCGCACTTCAAACCATCATAAGCACAGTTCTTATAATAATCTGCCCGCACTGAATTGGCAAAAGCATCTGTTGAATAGCTGCTAATTAAAAATGGTATTCTAGATAGTGCAAGACTTCTAATTACTTCTTCTGGCCTCCCCATATTTCCAAAACTATTAAATGGAAATAATGCCAACGAATCAGCAACATCACCAATAACACACTGAAATGAAGGTTTATGTAAT